>QKGU01000164.1 GCA_003250325.1 Paludibacter sp. | reverse complement strand
GGTGAGTATGCTCAAAGCCAATACATTCTTCCTGAATTTTATGGGCTTTGTTTTCATTCTGGCTGTTATCGCGCTTTATATTATTTCCCGCAATTTTACGCGTTCAATCGATCGTCTTCGTGTTTTTACCAAAGAGGCTGAAAAACAGGAGATTGCTGATACGGATATTGATTTTCCGAATGACGAGTTGGGAGAAATAAGTAAGAATATCGTGCAGATGTATAAACTGCTGCTGATAACTAAAGATCAGGTATATCGAGAACGCGAAAAGTTGATTACTCACCTGCAAATTTCTCAGGAAGGACTTGGTATTTTTTCATCGGCGAAAGAGGAGATTCTGGCAAATAATCAGTTTATTCAATACACGAATATCATTTCGGACAAACATATCGAAAGTTCCGACGAAATTTTCTCAATGCCCGAATTTGCCGAACTGAATGAGTTTGTTGACCAGAACCTGATGTTCAAAAAACTCAAAAAGAAACGGCTGACCATCGAAAAAGGAAGTCGGGTGTTCTCTGTTCAGTGTATTGTTTTTCAGGATGATACTTTTGAGATTTCTATTAATGATATATCCGTTCAGGAACATGAAAATGAACTGAAACGTCATCTAACTCAGAATATCTCACACGAATTAAAAACACCGGTGAGTTCGATTTTGGGATATATGGAAAGTATTCTGGAAAATCCCGATCTTGATCCTGCTCGACAGAAATTTTTTATCGAACGTTCGTTTCAGCAGGCTCAACGACTGCGCGATTTGTTGCAGGACATTTCTACCTTGAATAAAATTGACGAAGGCAGGCGCATGTTCGAAAAGGAAATCTGCGATATTTCAGAAGTTGTTTCTGATGTATTGAATGACCTGCATTTGGAAATTGAACAAAAAGGATTTGTGGTGTCAACCAACTTTCCTGCAGAAGTAAAAATTCAGGGCAATCGCTCGTTGATCTATTCAATTTTCCGCAATTTGTTGGACAACGCCTTGGCTTATGCCGGTTTGAAACTGAACGTAGACATAAATTGCTATCGCGAGGATGAACAGTACTATTATTTCTCATTTAGCGATAGTGGGGTGGGAGTTTCTGAAGAACATCTGAACAGATTATTCGAACGTTTCTATCGTGTTGATAAAGGCCGTAGCCGAAAAATGGGCGGAACAGGACTCGGACTGGCCATTGTGAAAAATGCAGTGATTTTTCATCGGGGAACGATCTCAGCCAAAAATGTTCCAGGTGGTGGGCTTAGCTTTATATTTTCGTTGAAAAAATCTTGAAAAAGGATAGTTTATGTTTTTACACAGTAAATGGACATCCTTGTTTCTAAGCAATTTTTTAGGAGTTTATAATGACAATTTCCTGAAAAACTGCATCATATTCATCGCGGTTGGTTGGTCGTTGCCATCATGGTTGACTCAATCTCAACTTATCTCCATAGTTTCAGCGTCACTTGTTATTCCTTATCTTTTCCTCTCACCGTTGGGTGGACGACTTGCCGTAGTATATTCAAAAACAGCTGTATTCCGTTTTTTTAAGTTGTTGGAATTGCCGATAATGCTGATTGCGTCGGTGGCATTTTATTTTCATTGGGTAATGCTGGCGATTGTTTCGGTATTATTAATGGGAATTCAAAGCTGCTTATATTCTCCATCGAAATATAGTCTGATTCGTGATATTGGTGGAAAAGAAGGTGTTTCGTTTGGAAGTGGCGTTTTTGAAACAATGGCTTTTCTGGGAATCCTGATTGGAACTGTAACTGCTTCCGTGATTTCCGACTCATCCTACCATTGGTTGGTGTACGTGCTGTTTATGGGGCTAGCATTGCTTGGATATGTCGTTACGCGGACGATTAAAGCGCACGAATTGCCTGAAGATAAATCGAGCGCAGTTACACTGAATCCGTTTCTGTTTTTAGTTCGTTCTTTTCGGTTTGCCAGAAAACATAAAGATGTGAATGCGGCCGTTCTGGGTGCTTCCACCTTTTGGCTGATTGGAGGAATGCTTCAAATGAATCTGGTTATACATACGAAAAACATTTACCATGCGTCAAACGCGACAACAGGTTTGGTAATGGCTTTTGCTGCTGTTGGTATTGCGCTTGGAAGTTGGATTGCCGGAAAAATATCAGGAAAAAATGTAAAGCGGGAGTTAATATTGATTGGATTGTCAGGAATGATTCTGAGTCTGTTGGTTATTGTGCTGGTTCCGCTCCGACTTGAACTTTTTATTTTTTTTGTATTTCTACTTGCTTTTATGGGCGGATTTTTCCAGATTCCTTGCTTGTCGATGTTGCAAAAATCGGATGTAGGTCGTCGGCTTGGCGATATGGTTGGTTACCTGAATCTTGTGACATTTATTTTTGTTCTTATAGGCACTCTTCTCTTTAGTTTAATTACTTATTTTACTTCCGAAAATAGCTTTGCGGTTTTTATTTCCATTCTTGTAATTTGTCTGATTTCATTGTTTTATTTTTCATTGAAATACAGGCGTTTATATAAATAATTTTCTCTTCTGAACAATTGCATTTTCTGCATAATTATTACATTTCTATTTCGAATTAATGTTGTAAAACATACAAACTGAGATACAATTTTAAGATAGATTTCATACATTGCCATACGATTTTTCATAAAGAAAAAATGATCAGTTTTTTAGTATTAATTCATTAAATTTTTAATACAGTATGAAAGTATATCAATCAAATGAAATTAAGAACATCTCATTATTGGGTAGTTCCGGCACCGGGAAAACCACTCTTGCAGAAGCTTTGCTTTTCGAGAGTGGTGTTATAAAACGAAGAGGCACAGTTGGTGGACAAAACACAGTGTCTGACTATTTCCCAGTTGAAAAAGAGTATGGCTATTCTGTCTTTTCTACCATTTTTCAGACAGAATGGAACAATAAAAAACTAAATTTTATTGACTGTCCGGGTTCTGATGATTTTATTGGCGGCGTGGTGACTTCGCTGAACGTAACCGATACTTCGCTAATCCTCCTCAACACACAATACGGTGTGGAAGTCGGAACCAACAATCACTTTCGCTACACTGAAA
>QKGU01000195.1 GCA_003250325.1 Paludibacter sp. | reverse complement strand
CGGCTACCAGTATTGTTGAAGGTGGCGCTCACGATGTCATCCTGAAAGACGCAAATATGTAATAAAATATAAGTCGGGCACTGAGCTGTAATCGGTAAGTCTCAGTGCCCGACTTTTCTATTTGTTCTGCCGGAAGTGGTTGCCAGGCGATGTTTTTTCGTAAACTTTGGGTGACTTTATTTTGGTAATTTTCTTATTCTGGTTTTATTTTTTTTGGCTTACAGATCTTCTCTTCTTTTTTGGCTTTCCGGCCACACTTTTTGCAATAATATTTGGGTTGTTCCGGCTCTTTAAAGTCTTCTTTTTTACAGGCTGTTTTTGTCATAGTTCTCAAAAATCTTGTTCTCTGTGTGTAAGAACAACGTTCACCGGGAATTTGTTTTTCAGATGGTCTGCCAATTTTTCGGCCGAATACACCGACCGGTGCTGGCCTCCGGTGCACCCAAAGCAAACACTTAAATGAGTAAAACTGCGGGATAAATAGGTTTCGACCGATTGGTCGACGATAAAGTATACGTGTTTCAGAAAATCTCCTATTTCGGATTGTTTTTCCAAAAAATCAGCCACCTCGGTGTCTTTGCCTGTCAATTGCTTGTACTGTTCGTATCGTCCGGGGTTGTGGATTGCCCGGCAATCAAAGATAAAACCCCCTCCATTTCCGGAAGTGTCTTCTGGTAGGCCTTTTTTGTAGGAAAAGCTGCAAATGCTCACGGTAAGCCGGTTTTGCTGGGCTCCAATTTTTTTCAAAAAGGCTGATTGACTGACTGCTTCGAGTACTTTAAACAGTTCGGGTAGTTTTTCCGGAATGTTATTGTTTCGAAGTAGATAGCTCAGGTTTTCCAGTGCAAACGGGATGCTTTTCAGAAAATGTTCTTTCTTCTCATAAAAGCCACGGAATCCGTAAGCGCCCATCGCCTGCATGATGCGGATGAGCACGTAGCCCGTAAAATAGGCTTTGAATTCCTCTCGGTTTATGGTGGTGTATTTTTCCAGTTCATCGAGGTAAAAATCCAGTAGCTCGTTTCGTACCGATTGGGGAATGTCGGCTTTGGCATCGTACAGTAACGAAGCCAAATCGTATTGCAGCGCGCCTTTCCTCCCTCCCTGGTAGTCGATAAATATCACCTTGTTATCGTACAGCATGATGTTCCGCGATTGAAAGTCGCGAAACATGAAAAAGTCGTTTCCGGTGGTTAGCAGGTAATCGCTGAAGTGCTGAAAATCGTCTTCTAGTGCTTGTTCGTCGAAGGGGATTTTAGCTAACTTCAGAAAATAGTATTTGAAGTAATTCAGGTCCCACATCATCGATTGTTTGTCGAAAGCAGCGCGGGGATAGCAATAACGGTAGTCGATATTTTTCCCGGCGACAATCTGAATCTTAGGCAATTCGCGTAAAACCCGCTTGTAAACGGCGATAATTTTTTCTGAAAAACCTTCCGTTTCTCTCGTCCGGCTCAGATAATCAAACAAGGTCAGTGAGCCCAGGTCTTCTTGTATGTAACAGGTTTTATCTTCGTTAACGATATAGATTTCCGGAACGGCAATTCCTTCATTTTTGAAATGTCCGGAGAATTCGAGAAAGGCTCTGTTCTCGCTCACATCCGTATTCCATGTTCCGATGGCTTGATGGTTTTGGCTCTTTATGCGGCAATATTCGCGATACGACCCGGAAGGTGGCAGTACTTCAAAGGCTGTCATTTCTTCCTGAAAATGAGTTTCGTATAGTCGGATGAGTTCTTCTTTTATCGTTAAGTCCAAGGTTGTTTGTTTTTTATTTTTCAAAGCAAAGATAAAAGAAAAACGCGGCTCTGTTGTTTTAATCTTTATGGGCCGCGTTTGTGTGTGTAATAATTTACCTGCAAGTCAATTTTGTTCTTTCTGGTTGAATTGATCTTAATGGAATGATGTTCTGCGTCGTTACTTTTGTGATCCTCTTTATTTTTTGCTTTTGGTTTCCAAATGTTTCATAACCAATTTGATCTCCCCGTAGCTGTATGCTTCGCCCAAGGCTGTTTTCAATTCGCCAACCGAAGATGGTTGCCGCAGATTGATTTGTTTGATGATGGTGTCTTTCTTCGCCGGATCGATTAATTGGTCGATATCGAGTTCGCCGGTGCCGATAAAATGGGCCAGGTGTCCTTCAATAGTCGATTGTACCATTTGCCTTTCTTTGGCTATTTCGACGATGGTTTTGCCTTCTTTGTACATGGAGAAACTGATCTCTTTCGTGTCGAGGCCAACTTTGGAGAGCTCATTTTCTGATTGGTCAGGTACTTCTAATCCTTTTTCTTTTCGGTAGGCAATGATCATTTCCAGGATCTCGCGCCCATATTGCTGCATCTTTTTTCCTCCCATCCCTTTTATTGCTTTTAGCTGTTGGGATGTGGCTGGTAGGGTTTCAGCAATTTCGTTTAGGGTTTTTTGTTGGATGATTTTTGAGTTAGTCACTTGTTGCTTTTTCGCTTTTTTGCTGCGCCATGCACTGATTATCCTGAAAAAATCGGGATTAGATGAGCTGACAAACGCTGCATCTTCGGTGTGGTTGGTGTCAAATCCTGTCGCAATGGACGATTTGGCTTTGGTGTCGAGATAGTTTTTCATGGAAAAACCATTTGTGGCAGCGGATAGCAGGCTCTTTTTGATGAAAAGTTCCCTTTGCAGCTTTTCCATTCCTTCGCGGAAGCTTTTGCGGACGGCGGCATTGTCGGTTTGGTAGCCGGCACTCCGAAGTGGGGAGATAACCTGGTTTTCCAGTTTTTCGAGAAAATAAGTGGCCGCTTTTTTTACCCGTTCCTGGAGTTGTTGGTTTTCTTCAATATTTTCGGCTTGAATGGATAGCTGGTTGATTTGTCGCTCAAATTTTAATGACACGTCAATTAAATCGTTTTTCAGTTGAGGGAGGACATCTTGTATGGTTTGAGGAAGGTTGCCCAAAAGGAGCGAACCATGTTCGTGACATAGTTTTTGCAGATATTGGGATTGTCGCAACAGCGGATAGAAATCGAATAGCTCGGTTAATAATTGTTGCTGGTACGATTTTCGCGCTGTATCTAACTC
>QKGU01000125.1 GCA_003250325.1 Paludibacter sp. | reverse complement strand
CGGTGACTGTAATCTATCGCCTGAATACAACGTCCGCTGGGAATATAATACTTTGCAGTCGTTACTTTCAAATGCCCACCATAACCAATTGGACGTATATTCTGTACCAATCCCTTTCCAAAAGTTCTCTCTCCTACCACCACGGCACGATCCAAATCCTGCAACGAACCGGCTGTAATTTCTGAAGCAGAAGCCGAAGAACGGTTTGCAAGTACCACAAGTTTCATGTCGGGGAATATCGGATCGGAAGGAGTTTTATACGTTCTGTCGGCATCGGTATTTTTACCTTTGGTGGTTACCACTTCAGTTCCTTTTGGCAAAAAATATCCAACAATTTTCACGGCCTCATCCACTAATCCGCCACCATTATTTCTCAAATCAAGAATCAACGATTCGATATGTTGTTGTTTTTGCAATTCGTTGATAGCATTTTTTACTTCGATTGCAGCGCGATCGGTAAATTCGTTCAGAAGCACATATCCTACTTTATCACCCACAATGGCCGAATAGCCTACCGGATTCACCTGAATCTTTTCTCTCAAAAAGATCTTTTCAATCGGTTTTTTCTCACCATATCGCTTTACTTTTATTTTTATGGTGGTATTTGGCGTTCCTTTCAGTTTTGCACTGACTTCCGACACCGAAAGTCCGTCCATTTTCTGTCCATCAATTTCGAGAATGATATCACCAGCCCTAAGATCGTTTTTTTGTGCCGGCATTCCTTCGTAAGGCTCGGAAATCACCACATCTTTGTCCTTTTTCATAATCATTGCGCCAATTCCCGCATATTCGCCCGTTGTCATAAATTTCAAATCATCGGTTTCCTCTTCCGGCATATAAACCGTGTATGGATCTAGTTTTTGAAGCATATCATCGATGGTGGATTTCATCATTTTATCGTATCCGAGCGTATCAACATAAAACATATCCAGTTCCCGCAAAACAGTATTGAAAATGCTTAGATTTTTGCTTATCCGAAAACTTCGCTGGCTTTCAAGATCAGCACCAGACACAAAAGAATTAAAACAAAATAAAGAAAGTAAAAGTATCGGAAATATTTTTTTCATACATCAATGTTTATAAGTAAATCAACAAATTATCAATCCCTCAAATTTTCACATTCGGAGGTAAAAAAGAGGAAATATCTTTTCCATAAGTAATCAGATCGCGCGCCACAGTGGAAGAAATAAAAGAATACTCCGATTCAGTAAAAAGAATTACCGTTTCTATACCCGTAAGTTTCTTGTTTGCATCCGCAATCGTTCTTTCGTATTCAAAATCACCCACCGAGCGAAGTCCACGCAGCACAAACCCGGCATCCACCGACGTTGCAAAATCAACCGTAAGACTGTTGTAAGCCTGCACTTTCACCCTTGGTTCATTAGCAAATGCCTGTTGGATAATATCCAGTCGCTGCTCAATGGTAAAAAGCGTTTTCTTTGATAAATTGAACCCAATACCAATAACAATCTCGTCGAACATGGACAGGCCTCGCTGTACAATACTGTAATGACCAATCGTAAATGGGTCGAAGGTTCCGGGGAAAATAGCTCGTCTCATATTTATTTTTAGTTTGGTTCAATTTTTGTAAATTGACTACTCACCTTTCAATTGTCAATTTTTAAAAATACAAAGATAGAAAAATTTAATCTTGAGGATAAAAAAGGGGGCAACAAGTTTATTTTTTTTAGTTTTTAATGGAAATAATTAGAGCAGCTATTATCTTTGTAACAGTGAATCTTAATTATAATTTTTAATTCGTTCTCTTTTTTATTCAATGAATGTACTAAGACTGACTATCGTAGCGTTGATAATTTATTGTGGTGACATACTGCCGGCTTTTTCAACACAACCGGTTTTTTCATTTCCTATTCCTGAAAAAGTGGAATTTGCAGGACAGACAATATCACTGGAGCGTTATGATATGCGCGAACGATATGACAGGGAACAAATAGTTATAGCTTACAATCATTCGAATACGCTGCTCCAAATAAAAAGGGCAAATAAATTATTTCCGTTAATTGAGCCCATTTTGAAGCAAAACGGAATTCCGGATGATTTCAAGTATCTGGCTGTTATCGAAAGCAATCTCGATCCGAGAGCCATTTCGGGAGCACAGGCTGCTGGTTTATGGCAATTGATGCCCAAAACGGCTCAACAATTCGGGTTGGAAGTAACTGATGAAGTGGACGAACGCTATCATGTTGAAAAAGCAACCGAGGCAGCTTGTCGCTATTTCAAAAGCGCATACAACAAATATAAAAGCTGGACGACAGTAGCAGCATCGTACAACGCTGGAATGGGACGAATTTCTGACGAACAAACCAAGCAACAAGTTTCTGAAGCTTTCGACCTTTTGTTATCGAACGAAAGCAGTCGGTACATTTTCAGGTTGGTTGCCATGAAACGATTTCTTGAAAATCCGAAAGCGTTTGGATACTCACTTCAGAAAGAAGATTTTTATCAGAATATTCGCACCACTGAAGTTGAAGTGAGCGATTCGGTAGGTGACTGGACTTCGTGGGCAGCCAAATATGGATTAAGTTATTCTCAATTGAAAGATTTCAATGTCTGGCTACGTGACCGGAAATTATCGAATCCAAATAAAAAAACGTATAAAGTTATGATCCCTGAAAAAGCAGATTTGCTTTTCAATCCTTCTAAAATAAAAATCCACAATCCGTTGTGGATACAACTGTAAAAACTATTATTTTAAATAAATTGCATATGAAAAAAATTCTTTCTATAGCAGTACTTCTGCTATCTGTTTCGTTTGTAAGTGCTCAATTTAACTTCGGGATTAAGGCAGGTTACAACTCGTCCTTAGGAAGGAATAATTTAAGTTCAGTTACTACTGGCGAATATAATTTGAATTCAGTAAAATCAGAACTAGCTAACGGTTTTCATGCAGGAGCTTTTGCCCGTATAAACTTTGATAAAGTCTACATACAACCTGAGTTCCTTTATGCAATGGGGAAAAAAGACTACACAATATCATTCCAAGATATTGCAGATAACAATGTGACCTATGATAAACTAGTCACAATCAGCACTCTTGATGTCCCTATATTGTTAGGGTACAAACTTCTGGATCTGAAAGTTGCGAACCTAAGAGTTTTCGCAGGACCTAAATTGCGCTTTGATTCAAACTCAAAACTCAACTTTGACAACCTTGT
This sequence comes from Paludibacter sp., assembly GCA_003250325.1. Classification (GTDB taxonomy): domain Bacteria; phylum Bacteroidota; class Bacteroidia; order Bacteroidales; family Paludibacteraceae; genus Paludibacter. The sequence continues at coordinate 8,319 of QKGU01000125.1, read as the reverse complement.
TACAGGAGGATCAGTGACAGAAGCTGATTTAAAACAAGATATTAAAGAAGCTCAACTTGGATTGGAAGCCGGAGTCGGTGTTGACGTTTTGATGTTTACATTGGATGCTCGCTATTGTTTAATTAACGATATGTATCAAACGAAATTGAACGACCTAACGATTGACAATATTCCTGCAAACACATTTGTTATTTCGTTGGGTTGGAAGATTTTCTAAAACCGTCAAAACCTTTAATCGTCCGAAGGACATTAAAGCGTTTTGAAGATTCTAAAAAACGCTCAAAGGTCTACGACACTTTGATGTTTCAGCTAAATCTTAAAGCAAAAAAACGTTGCAGATATTTCTGCAACGTTTTTTTGTCGACTAACTAGTCAATTGCCAATACAATTAATTCTTCAAAGCAGCTTGTGCGGCAGCCAAACGGGCGATAGGCACACGGAATGGAGAACAACTTACATAATTCAATCCCACTGTATGACAGAATTCAACTGAAGAAGGCTCACCACCATGCTCACCGCAAATACCAACTTTCAGACCAGGATTTACGGCACGTCCTTTTTCGGTAGCCATTCTCACCAATTGTCCAACACCGTTTTGATCAAGCACCTGGAATGGATCGTTTTTCAGGATTTTCTTTTCAAGATAAATAGGCAGGAACGAAGCAATATCGTCGCGTGAATATCCGAAAGTCATCTGAGTTAGGTCGTTAGTACCAAATGAGAAGAACTGAGCTTTTTCTGCAATTTTTTCAGCAGTAAGTGCCGCACGTGGAATTTCAATCATGGTTCCCACTTTGAATTCTACGCTGTCGCCCGCTTCTGCAAACAATTTTGCAGCTGTATCACGGATAATTTTATCCTGTTCGTTGAACTCAAATTTAATACCTACGAGCGGTACCATAATTTCAGGAAGTGCTACAATACCTTTTTTCTTCAATGCAAGAGCTGCACCAAGAATAGCACGTGTCTGCATTTCAGTAATTTCAGGATATGTATTTCCTAAACGGCAACCACGGTGACCCAACATTGGGTTTTGTTCGTGTAATGCATCCACACGTTGTTTAATAGCTTTAATCGAAACTCCCATGGCTTCGGCCATTTCTTGCTGTCCTTTTTCATCGTGAGGAACAAATTCATGTAAAGGTGGATCGAGCAAACGAACCGTTACCGGGCAGCCTTCCATTGCTTCGAAGATTCCTTCAAAGTCTTCTTGTTGGTATGGAAGGATTTTTTCCAATGCGATACGACGACCTTCCTGATTTTCGGCAAGAATCATTTCGCGCATTGCTTTAATTTTTTCACCTTCAAAGAACATGTGTTCAGTACGGCAAAGACCGATACCTGTTGCACCAAACGAGCGTGCTACCTGAGCATCGTGAGGAGTATCAGCGTTGGTACGAACAGTCATGCGGGAATATTTATCAGCCAATGTCATCAATTCAGCGAAGTCGGCATCGAGTTCAGCTTCTTTTGTCGCTACTTTTCCTAAGAAAATATCACCTGTAGAACCATTCAATGAGATATAGTCACCTTCTTTAACTACCAAACCATCCACTTCCATCGTTTTGGTAGCGTAATCAATTTTCAAAGCACCAGCTCCAGAAACGCAACATTTACCCATACCACGAGCCACAACGGCAGCGTGAGAAGTCATACCTCCACGGGCAGTCAAAATTCCCTGAGCAGCAGCCATACCAGCCAAATCTTCAGGCGAAGTTTCAACACGTACCATGATTACTTTTTCGCCATGTTGTGCCCATTCTGCAGCATCGTCGGCATTGTAAACTACGCGACCGGTAGCAGCACCGGGAGAAGCAGCCAAACCTTTAGCAATTACTTTCGCATCTTTTACTGCATTTTTATCAAAAATAGGATGAAGAAGTTCGTCCAATTTCAACGGATCAATACGAAGAACAGCTGTTTTTTCGTCAATCATTCCCTGACGGAACATATCCATAGCAATTTTCACCATGGCAGCACCTGTACGTTTTCCGTTACGGGTTTGCAAGAACCAGAGTTTTCCTTCCTGAACGGTAAACTCCATATCCTGCATATCTTTATAGTGGTTTTCAAGTTTTGTTTGCAATGCATCCAATTCATTGTAGATTTCCGGCATTGCTTCTTCCATTGAAGGATATTTAGCAACGCGATCTTCTTCTGAGATTCCGGCTAAAACAGCCCAGCGTTGAGAACCTTCTTTTGTAATTTGTTGTGGAGTACGGATACCGGCAACTACGTCTTCACCTTGTGCATTAATCAGGTATTCACCTACAAAAAGGTCTTCACCTGTTGCTGCATCGCGGCTGAAGCAAACTCCTGTAGCAGAAGTATCGCCCATATTACCGAACACCATTGCCTGAACGTTAACAGCTGTACCCCACTCTGCAGGAATTCCTTCCATTTTGCGGTAAAGAATAGCGCGATCGTTCATCCATGAGTCAAACACTGAGCAGATAGCACCCCAAAGTTGTTCGTAAGCTGATTCAGGAAAATCGTGTCCGGTTTGTTTTTTAACTGCAGCTTTAAACTTAGTTACCAATTCTTTCAAATCTTCAACCGAAAGTTCAGTATCTAATTCAACCCCTTTCGCGTCTTTTACATGTTCAATAATTTCTTCGAAAGGATCAATATCATTTTTATTGGCAGGTTTCATACCTAAAACCACGTCACCATACATTTGAACGAAACGACGGTATGAATCCCACACAAAACGTGGGTTACCTGTTTTTCTGGTCAAACCTTCAACCACGGCATCATTCAAACCAAGGTTCAAAATGGTATCCATCATACCCGGCATAGATGCCCTCGCACCTGAACGTACAGAAACTAAAAGCGGATTTTCGATATCACCGAATTTTGAATTCATCAAAACTTCAACACCTGCAATTGCTTTTTCAACTTCAGGTTTCAAAAGTTCAACTACTTCATCTTTACCTAAGGCGTAATATTCGGTACAGACATCAGTAGTAATTGTGAATCCCGGAGGAACCGGAACCCCGATCAAATTCATTTCAGCCAGATTTGCCCCTTTACCTCCGAGCAAATTTTTCATTCCTGCTTTACCTTCAGCCTGTCCGTTACCGAAAGTATAAACTCTCTTTGTGTTACTCATGTTGATTTATTAAATTTATAGATTAGATTAGTGTTTGAATTCACATAAACGCAAAGTTAGCATTTCTTGCTCAAAAATTAAAGCATTGTGTTATAAAAATACAAAGATTTGTCACATGGGGATTGCAATCTGGCACACCAACTTTTAAAGCATCTGACAGAGCGTCCGAAAACATGAAATAATGTCTTAATAATCAGAATTATACATCCATATACAGCGACATAATTTCCGATTTTATGTACTGGTAAATTTTTTGTTCGATATTGAACGACAAGTAAAAACAAAATTATGAACTTTAATAATTTTACAATCAAATCGCAGGAAGCAGTTCAACAAGCAGTTGAACTCGTGCAAAACAATGGACAGCAAGCAGTTGAAACTCCCCATTTATTCAAAGGAATTTTAATCAAAGGCGAAGATGTGACTCAATTTCTTTTTGGCAAATTGGGAGTGAACACATCCACGCTGTCAACTATTGCCGATAACATGATTTCTGGCTTTCCGAAAGTATCTGGAGGAGAACCTTATTTGAGTCGTGAGACAAATAATGTATTGCAAAAAGCGATCGATAAATCGTCGAAAGCAGGCGATCAGTTTGTATCGCTCGAATACATTTTACTGGCATTAGTAGTCGAAAAAAATCAGATGACAAAAGTGCTGAATGATGCCGGAGTTACCGAAAAAGTATTGGAAGATGCTATCAAGGAACTACGAAAAGGCGCGAACGTCAACTCTGCATCCGCCGAAGATAATTATAATTCATTGGGCAAATACGCCATTAACCTGAATGAACAGGCTCGTTCGGGGAAACTCGATCCGGTGATCGGTCGTGACGATGAAATTCGTCGGGTATTGCAGATTCTTAGTCGTCGAACCAAAAACAACCCGATTCTGATTGGAGAACCCGGAACAGGTAAAACGGCTATTGCCGAAGGCTTGGCGCATCGTATCGTGCGTGGTGACGTGCCGGAAAATCTGAAATCGAAACAGATCTTTTCGCTCGACATGGGTGCTTTGGTGGCCGGCGCAAAATACAAAGGAGAATTTGAAGAACGACTGAAATCGGTGGTCAATGAAGTGGTGAAAGCCGAAGGCGAAATTATTCTGTTTATCGACGAAATTCACACCTTGGTGGGTGCCGGAAAAGGCGAAGGGGCAATGGATGCCGCTAACATTTTGAAACCTGCTTTGGCCCGTGGTGAGTTACGCTCTATCGGTGCCACCACTTTGGACGAATATCAAAAATATTTCGAGAAAGACAAGGCATTGGAACGTCGTTTCCAAATCGTCATGGTCGACGAACCTGACATACCAAGCACTATTTCCATTTTGCGTGGATTGAAGGAACGTTACGAGAATCACCATAAAGTTCGAATCAAAGACGATGCGATTATTGCTGCCGTTGAGCTTTCGAGCCGTTATATCACCGATCGTTTTTTGCCGGACAAAGCTATCGACTTAATGGATGAAGCAGCCGCCAAACTCCGTTTGGAAGTGGATTCCGTTCCGGAAGAATTGGATAACATAGAACGTAACATCAAACAATTGGAAATTGAGCGCGAAGCAATAAAGCGTGAGAACGACAAGAAAAAATTGGAGCAACTGAATGCCGAAATTGCCAACCTGAAAGAGGAAAGCAAAGTGCTGCGTGCAAAATGGTCGAGTGAAAAATCGTTGATTGATAAGATTCAGCAAACCAAAATCGAGATTGAAGATTTGAAATATCAGGCCGACAAAGCCGAACGCGAAGGCGATTACGGAAAAGTGGCCGAAATCCGCTACGGAAAAATTAAATCGCTGGAATCGCAAATTGATGAATATCAATCGGAATTGGCAACCATGCAGGGAAACAATGCGATGATAAAGGAAGAAGTGGACAGCGAAGACATTGCCGATGTGGTAAGTCGCTGGACTGGCATTCCTGTGCGGAAAATGCTGCAAAGCGAAAAAGAAAAGCTGTTGCATCTCGAAGATGAACTTCACAAACGGGTGGTTGGTCAGGACGAAGCCATTCAGGCAGTAGCCGATGCGGTTCGTCGTAGTCGTGCCGGATTGCAGGATCCACGTCGCCCGATTGGTTCGTTTATCTTCCTGGGGACGACGGGTGTTGGTAAAACAGAATTAGCCAAAGCACTGGCCGAATACTTGTTCGACGACGAAAACATGATGACGCGTATCGATATGAGCGAATATCAGGAAAAATTCTCGGTAACGCGACTTATCGGTTCGCCTCCCGGATATGTGGGTTACGACGAAGGCGGTCAGTTGACCGAAGCCATTCGACGAAAACCCTATTCGGTAGTGTTGTTTGACGAAATTGAGAAAGCGCACCCTGACGTTTTCAATGTATTGTTGCAGGTGCTCGACGATGGTCGACTGACCGACAACAAAGGAAGAACGGTAAACTTCAAAAACACGATTATCATCATGACATCGAATTTAGGTTCGGGGTTGATTCGGGAAAATTTCGAGAAAATGAATGCGGGAAACCACGACGAAATACTGGAGCGCACAAGGAGTCAGGTGTTTGAATTGCTGAAACAAACCATTCGACCCGAGTTTCTGAATCGTATTGATGAGTTAATCATGTTTGCTCCGCTCGACGAATCGCAGATTGAAGCGATTGTTCGTTTGCAAATTTCGCTGGTGCAAAAAACACTGAAAGAAAACGGCATCGAGCTTAACCTTACCGAAGCCGCGATCCATTTTATTGCCGACGAAGGTTTCGATCCACAATTTGGTGCTCGTCCGGTGAAACGTGCAATCCAGAAATATGTGCTGAACGACTTGTCGAAACAGTTGATAAGCGGAACGGTACTAAGCAACCAATCGATTACAGTTGACTTTGACGGGGAGAAGTTGGTGTATAGAAATTAATCCTACACCAATTATTATAGATTTTATCCTGAGTATGATTTTGAACCATGCTCAGGATATTTTCCGCCTTATTTTTTTGTAATTTTGTACCTCAACAAATCGCAATTTCACTCCCAAAACAAAATATTGATAATGAAAGTAGTAGCCATAAACGGAAGTCCACACAAAAATGGGAACACCGCACATTCGTTGCAGGTAGTAGGTGATAAACTAAGATCGAACGGCATCGATTTTGAAGTAATTAATATCGGGCACAAAGCCATTCATGGCTGTATTGCTTGCGGACAATGCCGGGTAAAACAAAATGAAACCTGCGGCATTAAAAACGATGCGCTGAATGAATATATCCCAACCATCCGCCAGGCCGATGGTATTATTCTGGCTTCGCCTGTTTATTATTCGGGAATTGCAGGAACGATGAAAAGTTTCCTTGACCGTTTGTTTTATGTATCGGGCAGTAACGGGAACTTTTTCCGCCACAAAGTAGGTGCTGCATTAGTTGCAGTACGGCGTACCGGAGGTTCGCACACGCTCGACGGACTGAATCATTACTTAACTTATTCTGAAATGCTGCTGGCTACAGCCAATTATTGGAATGTAATCCACGGTAGAGCCGAAGGCGAGGCAAAATTCGACAGCGAAGGAAATCACACCCTCGAAGTATTGGGCGAAAACATGGCATGGATGCTTAAAATGCGCGAAGCTACAAAAGAAACGCTTCCTGCACCGAACCCAATACAAAAGGTGATGACTAACTTCATCCGCGAAGATTTGAAGTATTCTATTTTGCCATAAACACAGTCAACTCAACAAAAAAAATTATGATTAGTTTCAAACGAACGACTTCCGATGATACTGATTTTGTAACGCTGGTTCGCCTGCTCGATGCCGAACTAAACGTTATTGATGGAGCGGAACATGCTTTTTACGCACAGTTTAATAAAATTGATAAAATAAAGCATGTTGTCGTGGCGTACGAAGACAACACACTCGTAGCTTGTGGGGCAATTAAAACTTTTGATGAAAATACGATGGAGGTGAAGCGAATGTACACTTCCGAAGGATACCGGGGAAACGGAATCGCTTCAAAAGTGTTGATTGAGTTAGAAATATGGGCGCGCGAGCTGAATTACGAAAAATGCGTCCTCGAAACCGGAGTTCGTCAACCTGACGCCATCCGATTATACGAGAAAAACGGGTATCGCTCCATCCCTAATTATGGACAATACATAAATGTTGAGAATAGTCGTTGTTTTGAAAAGCGGCTTATTTAAATCTGAGAAATCAACGAAAACAAAGTAAAGAGAAATGAAGTAATAACTTCTTCAACTTTAGCGCATTTTAAATCAATTCAGGTTCATTTTTCAGCTTTCATTGAGCGAATGAGAACGAAAGCACAGAAAGTTCAACGATTTCAGAATCAGCTTAACGTTTCATTTTGCTTTCCATATCTTTAAAAGCAGCCTTTTGATTTTCCCAATCCTGACCGGGGACATTTTCTCTTCCGTGCAGTCGGGTAAATACGTGCAATTTGGAATTAATCATTTCAACATCCGTCATTCCTCCGGTGGCAGTTCTCATGCCACGATAAATCATGACAGCACTCACCGGATCGGCTACGTCGTCCTCCATGCTTTTATAGGTTTTTAGAAAAGTTCCTTCTGGCAAATAAATTGTTTTTTCTAAATCAGTTCTTGTTTTGTCGATAAGAGACATCAATTGTTTCAGTGTCTCCTGAGGACGATAAACATACCATTTGCCCTTTTCTCCCTCCGGCAAATCGACTGTGGTATAACCCAAAACAGGGCCAAGAGCACCGACCAACGTAAGCGTTTTATTCCCCGACACAACGATCGGGTCTACAAGAAAAATACCTTTGGGCTTTGTGTAATCAACGAAAAATCCGGCTCGAACCATCTGAATGATCAAAGGTCCTCCGGTCGACGAACCTGCCAGATAAATATTCCGAAATCCTTTATTGCTTAGTTTCTCGTACTCTTCGCGTATCGAACTTTGCCACTCATCCCATGTAGAAGCCTTGAAATCGGTATACGTCCGGCCATGCCCACCCAGCAAAACCTGCGAAACATAAAATGTTTTTGCGGAATCGGCATAAGCCCGCAATTCGTCCCATTCGAATGTTGTGGCAGTATAACCATGAGCTGCAATAATTACCGGCGTATCTTTTTGTGCTTCGGTAGGAGTTGGAATATATGCTGAAACGAGATATTTTTCGGGCTGGGTAAGCGATAAATCGAAAATCTGATCGCCATCGAGCATGGTAGCATTGTCAATTTCCGGTGTTGGATTACATGCTGAAAACAGCAAAC
>QKGU01000023.1 GCA_003250325.1 Paludibacter sp. | reverse complement strand
ACAATGCGTTTCTGTTAAACCGATTTATTGAGACTTTCGGTATAAAACCTAAAACCCTAAAAAGTCACCACCATGTCAAAGAACTACTGTATTTCGGCACGAAAGCCGCTTAATTATTATATTTTTCTAACGGACTATTGTAAGTTTTATCTTGAATTTTAACTTACCTATCTGACTAATAAACAATCCTAAAACAACTACGGCAATGCCTCCCCATTTTACCAGCGTTACTTCTTCGTTCATAAATAACCATGCAAAAAGAGCTGTGAAAACAGGAATCAGATTTACAAATACGTTCGTTTTTGCAACTCCTATTTCTCTTACCACATCTGCAAATAGCACAAAAGCAATAACCGATGCAAAGATCGATAGCATGATGAGTGCTCCGAGCGCTTGTTGAGTAACATGAATGGATTGGATGCCCGAGAAATCGGTGATAAAAAAAGTAGGAATAAAAAATCCCAATCCGATAGCACTTTGGTAGAATATGACGTTAAATGTGGAGTAATGAGTGGAAATCTTTCGTAACGTGGTTGTGTAACATATTGCCGATAATACCGCAAGGAACAGCAGTGCCACGCCTGTTGGATTGGCCGTAAATCCTCCAATTGGTTCGTAAATAACAAAGAAAACCCCTGTTAATGATACAATGATCCCAACGATATTAGTCCAGCCCATTTTTTCTTTCAAAAGCAAATAAGCTAATAATGGAGCAAATAGCGGAATGGTAGCAATGATTACCGAAGCCAGCGTCGATTCTACCATTGTTAACCCGTAAGTTCCACCAATGTAATACATAAATGGTTCGAAAAATGCCAGCAGTACAAACCATTTAATGTCTTCTTTCCTTACCCGTTGAAATTTTCCTGAAAATTTAGAGATGCCAAACAAAAGTAGACTGGCAATAAGCAAACGGAGCGTAATAAGGGTGACGGGTTGAAAAGAAGTAATTGCAACCCGTGTCCAGATAAAAGAAACTGACCAAAAAATCATGGCCAGCACTATCGATCCGTATAGTCTGATTTGTTTGTACAACGTTGTTTGATGAGTTAATGTGTTAATTAGTTAATTAGTTAATGTGTTGATTAGTTAGCTAAAGACTTTACAAACTTTACGAACTTTACAAACTATTGAACTATCTCTTTTATGTCGGAATGAATTTTATCCCAAACTTCGTCTGTCATTTTTGCACCAAGTACTTCTACAACATTTCCTGAAACTAAAGAACCTATTTTTCCGCAAACTTCCAAAGAATAGCTCTTGGCCAATCCGAACAAAAATCCTGAGGCATATAAATCGCCCGCTCCCGTTGTGTCGATACAGTTAGCTACGACTGGTTGAACTTTTATCTTTTCAACTCCCGATTTGATGAACGAACCTTCTTTGCCTATTTTCACAATAGCTATTTCACACATTTCAGCAATAATTTCCAAGGCTTCTTCCGGTTCTTTTCCGGTAAATGATCGGGCTTCTTCTTCGTTTGCAAAAACAATATCTACATATTCGTCAACCATTTCCTTTAAAAAATCAAGATTGGCTTCTACCACATTGTAGCTGGCGAGATCTACTGATACTTTTAACCCGTTTTCTTTCGCCATTTTTACGGCGGTTCGAATCAGGTCATGGTTTTGTACCAAATAACCTTCTATATGGAAAATATCGTATCCTTTGAATAAATCATGAGTCAGATCGGATGATTCAAGTTCGCAGGCAGCCCCTAGGAAAGTACATAATGTTCGTTCGCTGTCGGGTGACACTAACACTGTGCAACGTCCCGATGGAGTTTCGCTTTCCAACAAGTGAGGCTTTACGCCATTGTTAATTGAATCGTTGGCAAAAAATACACCGACTTCATCTTTTCCTACTTTTCCGAAGAAACCCGCGTTTAATCCTAATCGCGTGATACCGTTTATTGTGTTCGAAGCTGAGCCACCTGTTGCCATTTTTGCGGAAAATTTGCTCACTGCAGTGTTAATTTCTTCCGATCTTTTCACATCTATCAGTTGCATTCCGCCTTTTAGCAAATTTAATGACATTAAAACATTGTCGTTGTCTATTTGCAATAGGATGTCTGTCAGGGCATTACCCATTCCGAGAATTTTCTTCATAAATTTAATCTTGTATTTTTGTACAAAGATATTGCATATTTCAGGAAAAGCCATTACTTTTGCACCGCATTTGTCAAAAATGTGGTTAAATTCTTCCTTAGCTCAGTCGGTTAGAGCATCTGACTGTTAATCAGAGGGTCCTTGGTTCAAGTCCAAGAGGGAGAGCAAAACGGTCACAAAAGAGTGACGTTATTTTTTTTAGATCAATTTTGGAAATGCTATTGCAGGAGTAAAGGATTTGTATTACTTTTGTGTCTCATTTCTAAAGAACAAATTCTTCCTTAGCTCAGTCGGTTAGAGCATCTGACTGTTAATCAGAGGGTCCTTGGTTCAAGTCCAAGAGGGAGAGCAAAAAGCCGTTGTTTTTTTACAACGGTTTTTTTTGTGTCTAAAATATGGATATAAAAATAGGGATAGTCCATTTTTCGGATTATCCCTATTTTCTTCAGAAATATATTTATAGAATTACCACCTTTTTCTGGATGAGCTTCTGTTGTTAGAGTTGCTTCTCTTGTTGTTTCCACCTTCAGAACGTGATTTGCGGTCGCCTTCGCGCTTGCGCCATGGTTTTTCATCTCCTCCATTCCCTGCGTTTGCTCGTGGTTTCCGATCGCTGGAGCGGTAATCGTCGTTATTTCTCTTTGAGCTTCCGCGATATTCCGGTTTTCCACCTTCGAACGATTTACTTCCTTTTGCTTCTGTTACCTGAAGATCGGTTTCGCCGGAGAAAGCCAAAACCAGTTTCTCAACCTGATCGGCAAAAACATCAAAGAATGTAAATTTGTTGGTTACTTCGATAGATCCAATGCTGATAGATTTATCGCCGGTAATATCGTTGACAATTCCCAGAAAACGTTTTGGATCGATGCCTTCACGATCGCCGACATTCATTTTCATACGAACACGTTTTCCTGATTTGCTACCTCTGTCGCCTCTTTCACTTCTTTCTCCTCGTACTCTTTGTTCTCTTGTATGCTCGTGGTAGTTTAAATCTTCCGCATCTTTGTAGTATTCGAGGAAACGATTAAATTCGATTGATACGAATCGTTTTAACACTTCTTCCTTGTCCAACTCGGACAGTTGTTTCATTATCTGAGGAATGTAAGGGCTGATTTGCTCTTCGTTTACTTCCACGTTTTGCATACGGTCGATCATGAAGAACAACTGTTTTTTACAAACTTCCAATCCATTCGGAATTTGTTCCTGAATGAATGTTTTGTGAAGCATGCGTTCAATATCCTTTATCTTAAAACGCTCTTTCGAGTGGATAATCGAAACTGAAACTCCTTTTTTGTTGGCACGTCCGGTTCGTCCGCTTCGGTGTGTGTACACTTCCACATCGTCCGGTAGGTTGTAGTTAATAACGTGAGTCAGGTCACTAACATCCAATCCACGAGCTGCAACGTCGGTTGCAACGAGTAACTGGATGTTTCTGATGCGGAATTTTTGCATTACGTTGTCGCGTTGGGCTTGTGAAAGGTCACCGTGTAATGCATCGGCACTATAGCCATCGTGCATAAGTTTATCGGCTACCTCTTTTGTTTCCTGACGTGTGCGGCAAAATACGATTCCGTAAATATCTGGGTTTAAGTCGACAATTCTTTTTAGAACCAAATAACGCTGACGAGCCTGTGATACATAGTAAATATGCTCAACATTTTCAGAACCAGCATTTTTTGTTCCGATAGTGATTTCCTCGTAGTTTTTCATGTAGCGTTTCGCAATGCTGGCAATCTCTTTTGGCATTGTTGCCGAGAAAAGCATGGTGCGACGCGTGTCCGGAGTGCGTTCGAGTATGGTTTCAATATCTTCTTTGAATCCCATGTTCAGCATTTCGTCTGCTTCGTCTAACACAAGGAAGTCGATAGCTCCCAGTTCGATTTTTCCACGTTCAATCAAATCGATCAATCGTCCGGGAGTAGCTACAATAATTTGTGGCGCAGTGTCTAATTGACGCAGCTGTGTGCGAATATCTTCACCTCCATAAACGGGTACGATTCGCATTCCGCGGATGTTTTTCGAATAGTTCTTCAAATCGTTCGAAATCTGAATACACAATTCGCGTGTAGGTGCCAAAACCAAAGCCTGCACTTCTTTACGATGGGGATCAAGCAGGTTTAATACCGGCAGACCAAGCTGTTTTTCCAGTTCCGGTTTGAGCTAATGCCACTAAATCAGCTGTTTGCTCCAGCATGAAAGGGATGGTCTTTTCCTGTACGGGCATAGGCTGCACGTAGCCAAGTTCTTCGATGGCCGATAAAATATCGTCCTTCAAATTCAATTCTCTAAATGTCATTTTTGTTGTTTTAGTACACGTTTTGAGTAGTCATCCGGCGATATTTTCATTCGTTTTTGCAACGTGTACCCTCAGATAAGCAGACTGCCGATTTAAAAAGCAGTGAATTTCAGATATTTACTCGCAACGCGTGGTTGTTTTTAATCGGGTGCAAAGGTAATGAATAAATTCTGATATTTAATGCATACCTGAAAGTAACTTTCAAAAGATAAGTCTTATTAGCTTCTTTTATGCCGAATTTGAATGTAAGTTAAAGGATGAAAAGCTTTTTTATAGTGTATCATTTTTCTTGTATTATTGAAATTTTTCATTAATTTTGCAATCGATTTGTTATGAAAATATGTAATTGAATATCAAACTATTATAAAAATATGTCATTCGTAAAATGAATTAGATAAAGGTTTAAAACATTTTATGAGACAAAAAAAATTATTTTTTACAATGAAACCAATGATTAAAAGTCCTTTGCAAGTTGCGCGTGCTTCTTATCAGCCAAAGTTGCCGACTGCATTAAAAGGAAATGTGATTTTAAAAGAAGGAGCAGCTACTGAATCGGTTGCCGATCAGGCAGACATTAAAAACTTGTTTCCGAACACTTACGGAATGCCGTTAATCACTTTTGAAGCAGGTGAAAAAAAATCAAATCCTACAGTAGGAGTAGGGGTTATTTTGTCGGGTGGACAAGCTCCTGGTGGACACAATGTAATCTGTGGATTGTTCGATGGCTTGAAAGCGTTGAATCCAGATAACAAATTGTATGGATTTTTGGGTGGTCCCAGCGGTTTGGTTGATCATGACTATATCGAACTTACACAAGAAATTGTAAACGAATACCGCAATACCGGTGGATTCGATATTATCGGTTCTGGTCGTACAAAACTGGAAGAAGAAGCTCAATACGACAAAGGTGAAGAAATTTGTAAAAAATTAGGAATCAATGCCATTGTTATTATCGGTGGTGACGATTCAAATACAAATGCCTGTGTATTAGCTGAGTATTATTCTCAAAAGAAAACAGGAATTCAGGTAATTGGTTGTCCTAAAACAATTGATGGTGACTTGAAAAACGAAATGATTGAAACCTCTTTCGGTTTTGATACTGCATGTAAAGTATATTCAGAGTTGATCGGTAACATTCAACGTGATGCTAACTCTGCAAAAAAATACTGGCACTTTATTCGTTTGATGGGTCGTTCGGCTTCTCATATCACATTGGAATGTGCTTTGCAAAGTCATCCGAACATTTGTATCGTTTCAGAAGAGGTTGAAGCTAAAAATCAGACTTTGAACGATGTAGTTGACGATATTGTAAAAGTGGTCGTAAATCGTGCCAACTATGGTTTGAACTTCGGTACTATTTTGATTCCGGAAGGATTGATCGAATTTATCCCTGCAATGAAGAAATTGATTTCTGAATTGAATGACTTGCTTGCACATAACGAAGATTTTAACGCTATGAATACCGACGACGAGAAACGTCAGTATGTAAAAGGTATGTTGTCGAAAGAAAGTGCCGATGTTTATCGTAGCTTACCAAAAGGAATTGCCCGTCAGTTGACACTCGACCGCGATCCACACGGAAACGTACAGGTGTCGTTGATCGAAACTGAAAAATTATTGATCGAGATGGTGGCAAAACGTTTGGCTCAACTTAAAGCTGAAGGTACTTACAAAGGTAAATTCTCGGCTATCAACCACTTCTTCGGTTACGAAGGACGTTGTGCAATCCCTTCTAACTTCGATGCCGATTACACTTATTCTTTAGGATATACCGCTTCTGTTCTTATTTCGGAAGGAAAAACAGGATATATGTCATCCGTACGTAACTTAACAGCTCCTGCCGCCGAATGGATTGCTGGTGGTGTGCCTATTACGATGATGATGAATATGGAACGTCGTCACGGGAAAATGAAACCGGTAATTCAAAAAGCCTTGGTTCGTTTGGACGGTGAACCGTTTAAATTCTTTGAAAAATATCGTGAAAACTGGGCTGATGAGAAATCAAGCTACATTTATCCGGGTCCAATTCAATACTATGGACCAACAGAAGTTTGCGACCAGCCAACTAAAACTTTACAGTTGGAACAAGGAAAATAAAATATTGTAATTTTATAATTAAGAGGCTGACTCATTTTATTTTGAGCCAGCCTCTTTTTTCTTTATTATTGAAAGAAGATGATTTTAGATTATGTATTGCTGTTTTTCTTAATTTAAATTAGTTTTGCAATATATTATTTATTGTAGATTTTAAATTAAAGTTAGTTGAAAAATGCTCATAATAATTTCTCCCGCCAAAATACTTAATTTCAAAACAAAATCGATTTTGTCCGACTTTACCATGCCTGAATTTCTTAATGATGCGGCAAAGTTGGTAAAAATTATGCGACAAAAAACACCATTGGAATTATCAGAGCTGTTGGAAATAAACACCAAACTTGCCCAGCAAAATGTAGAAAGATATTTCAACTGGCACAAGTCTTTTTCACCTGATAACGCTAAACAAGCTGTGCTCGCTTATGATGGCGAAGTGTTTAGAGGACTGGATGCAAAAAGCTTCAGTGAAGCGGAGTTTGACTATTTGCAAAATCATCTGCGGATCCTTTCAGGTTTGTATGGAGTATTACGCCCGCTGGATTTGATACAACCTTACCGTTTGGAAGTTAGCACTAAGTTGCAAACTGAAAAAGGGAATGATATTTATTCTTTTTGGGGAGATAGAATAACCAATACACTCAATAAAGCCATATTGGAAGTTGAAAATCCTCCATTGCTTCTAAATCTTACATCCGGGGAGTATTTTAAATCGATAAACATAAAAAAGTTGAAAGCAAAAGTGATTGATGTGGAGTTTTATCAATATAAAAACGGTGAAATATCTTCAGCTGTAATTTACATTAAAAGAGCCCGCGGATTAATGACCCGTTATGTTATTCAAAATAAAATAGATAATGTGGAAAATCTGAAAGGTTTTGACTACGAAGGTTATTGGTTCAGTCCTCAACAATCTACCGAAAATAAGCTGGTTTTTATAAAATAATTTTAGCTCCGAGAATTATTTTGGAGCTTTATAATACAGGTAAATTCCAACCACAAGGAAAACTACATTCGGTAACCAAACGGCTGCAAATGCCGACATAATACCGCTCACTGAAAAAGTCCTGGTCATTGTGGAGAATAGTATATACAATGCGCTCAAAGCAAGTCCAATTCCTAGATGTAATCCCATACCACCTCTTACTTTTCTGGACGAAAGAGAAACACCAATAAGTGTCATGATAAAGGCGGCTAATGGCATAGAAAAGCGTTTGTAATATTCGTCCTCGAATCCTTGGATATTTCCCACGCCGCGTTTCTTTTGCTTGCTAAGATATTTAGACAGTTCCGGATTATTCATTTGTGCAGCCTCATCAGAAGTTATAAAAAACTCTTCGGGTTGTACCATAATTGTAGTGTCTTTCGACATTCCTTTGGTAATGCTTTCCCTCATACCGTTAAAGTCGCGTTGCAGGTAGTCGGTAATTTTCCATTGGTAGGCCGAATCCCACGAAACAGTTTGAGCAGTAAGGCGCGAAACAAGTCTTTTTCCATCGAATTTCTCTAATGAAAAGCGGTAACCCATATTATTCGAAACTTCATATCTTTCGATGTACATGATGACTCCCTTCGCTACTTCCATTTGTACGTTTCGGGCATTTTCCCGTTTCACTTTTTTGATGTACTTATCTCCAAAATCGATCATTACCTTGTTGCCGGGTGGAATAATGTAGCCGCCAATAGTGAAAGATATGCTGGCAATAACGAAGGCTGATATAAAGTATGGAACCATAAATCGCCTAAAACTTACTCCACTAGCCAGAATAGCGATTATCTCAGTGTTTGTAGCCATTTTTGAGGTGAAGAAAATGACGGCAATGAATGTGAACAGCGGACTGAACATATTCATGTAGAATGGAATGAAATTGAGGTAGTAATCGAATATTATGGCTTTAAGCGGAGCGTCATGTTCGAAAAAATTATCAAGTTTTTCTGTAAGGTCGAAAACGATGGAGATGCTCAAAATAAGTACGATGGAGAAGAAGTAAGTCCCCAAAAACTTCTTAATAATATAAATGTCAATTCGTTTTAACCAAAATTTTTGATAATCCAGTTTCATTAGTTTAGTTCATAAAGTTCATAAAGTTGGGAAGTTCATAAAGTAGAAAGTTTGTAAAGTTTGAAAGTTCATAAAGTCAGATATTCTTTAAAACTTTTTACTTTCCAACTTTAAAAACTCAAAGTCTTCTTCCCAATCGTTCGATCATGTCTCTTTTCCAACTGCTGAAATCTCCGGCAGCGATATGTTTTCTTGCTTCGCGAACCAGCCACAGATAAAAAGCCAGATTGTGAATTGAAGCGATTTGCAAAGCTAAATATTCTTTGCTAATAAACAAGTGGCGAAGATATGCTTTTGAATATGCATGATCCACATATGAAGTCCCGAATTCGTCGATCGGACTGAAATCGTTTTTCCATTTTTCGTTTTTCATGTTCATTACTCCCTGAGAGGTGAACAACATGCCG
The DNA here is from genome assembly GCA_003250325.1 of Paludibacter sp. Lineage (GTDB taxonomy): Bacteria > Bacteroidota > Bacteroidia > Bacteroidales > Paludibacteraceae > Paludibacter. The sequence continues at coordinate 8,084 of QKGU01000023.1, read as the reverse complement.
TTTCTGCCGTTGCGGGTTGGCATTACGCAGTCGAACATGTCTACTCCGCGTTCGATACCTTCCAGTAGATTTTGTGGTGTTCCTACACCCATTAAATAACGTGGTTTTTCTTTCGGAAGTATTTCGTTCACCACTTCAATCATTTCGTACATTTTTTCGGTAGGTTCGCCAACTGCTAACCCTCCGATTGCATTTCCTTCACGTTCCTGCGAAGCTATAAACTCGGCGGATTGTCGACGCAAGTCGGGATAAACACAACCCTGAACAATGGGGAAAAATGTTTGAGAATAATCGTATTTGGGTGTGGTTTCGTCGAAGTGTTTCAATCCACGTTCCAGCCAACGGTGAGTGAGTTCCATCGACTTTTTGGCATATTGATAATCAGCCGTTCCGGGAGTGCATTCGTCGAAGGCCATGATGATATCTGCTCCGATAGAACGCTGAATGTCAACAACATTCTCGGGCGTGAACAGATGTTTACTTCCATCAATATGAGAGCGAAAAGTAGCTCCTTCTTCTTTTAGTTTTCTGTTTTCGGATAATGAAAAAACCTGAAAACCACCGCTGTCGGTGAGAATAGGACCATCCCAGCCGTTAAACTTATGCAATCCTCCTGCACGCTCAAGCGTGTCAATCCCCGGACGAAGATACAAGTGGTAAGTGTTGCCGAGTATGATCTGAGCTTTAATATCTTCTTTCAATTCTCTTTGATGAACAGCTTTTACCGATGCTACTGTACCAACAGGCATAAAAATAGGTGTTTCGATAACGCCATGATCTGTAGTTATTTTACCTGCTCGTGCATTCGAATTCGGATCGGTATGCTGTATTTCAAAAGTCATTAAGGTGGAGAGTTAATAAAGTTTGTAAAGTTTGAAAGTTCATTAAGTTTTTAAAGTTGAGTTAAGTGTGGAATATTTATTAATATGTTTTATAAATACAACACTCAGAGCAACAGACTTGTAACTTGTAACTTTTCACTTGTAACTATTTAGATACCTTTTATAAAATTTTCAAGAATTTTTTGTCCGGCTTCGCCCGATTTTTCAGGATGAAACTGAACGGCGTAGAAATTGTCTTTGTGTATAGCCGAACTGTAATTTTGAACATAATTTGTTATGGCTATCGCGTTTGCACAATTTTCTACATAAAAGCTATGAACAAAATACATATAAGAGTTTTCAGATACTCCGTTGAAGAGTTTGCTTTTAAGCTCAGAAATATTGTTCCAACCAATCTGTGGAATTTTTAAACCTGTTTCAGGGAAAAGTTTTACCTGCTGATCGAAAATGCCAAGACATTCGGTGTCATTTTCTTCGGAATGTTTACACATTAGCTGCATTCCCAGACAAATACCTAATACAGGTTGTTTCAGGGAACAAATCAACTTATCCAATCCTTTTTCTTTCAGGTACTTCATGGCCGAAGAAGCCTCACCAACGCCTGGGAATATAACTCTGTCGGCGGCACGAATTTCATCTTCATTGTCGGTAACAACAGCATTAACACCAATGCGCTCTAATGCAAATAGCACCGAACGAATATTTCCTGCATTGTATTTGATAATTACAACTTTCATACACTTTAAAAGGACGGTTTATTAAAATTCATAAAGTTTATAAAGCAATTGAATTTCCTTTCAGGACAATACTTTATAAACTTTATCACTTTCGAGCTAACGAAATAAATTGCTAAATTAATTTATTCGTAGCCGTATCAGGAAAAACAATGGTTGGTTTGAAGGTTTTTGCTTCTTCCATTTCCATCATTGCAAAGGACAAAATAATAATCACGTCGCCGGGTTGAACTTTTCTTGCTGCTGCGCCATTCATGCATACAACACCAGAACCACGTTCTCCGGGAATAATATACGTGTCGAATCGCTCACCGTTATTATTGTTGACAATGCTAACTCTTTCGTTGGGAATCATATTGGCGGCATCCACCAAATCCATATCGATGGTTACACTTCCTATATAATTCAGATTAGCTTCGGTGACACTAACTCTGTGAATTTTAGATTTTAAAACGTGGACTAACATAACATTAACTTGAAACGTTGAAGACTGGGAATTATACAAATTTACTTGTACGTTTGTTCAATTATCCCAAATTTCAACAGTTATTTATATCTTATATTGTCAATCAACCTTACTTCGCCACAATAAACTGTTATGCAACCTACAGTTGAAGTCTCCCAGTTATTTACAGCTTGTAAAGTGGTTGTGTCGACTATTTCGAAGTATTCCACTTCCAAAACATCGATCTGGTTAATTTTATCGATAACGAAAGCTTTCAGGCTTTCGGGATTCATTTCGGGCACAAAGTTACGACTTTCAAACAGAACTTTCGATATTTCAATCGCTTTTTTACGCTGTTCTGATGTCAATCGTTCGTTTCTGCTGCTCATTGCAAGTCCGCTTTCTTCTCGCACAATGGGGCAATCGATGATTTCAACGTCGAATTTCATAATATCCACCATTCGATGGATGATAGAAAGTTGTTGAAAATCTTTCTCTCCGAAATAAGCTTTATTGGGCTGTACTAGTTTGAAAAGCTTTTCAACTATTTGAACTACACCGTTGAAATGTCCCGGACGGAATTTCCCTTCCATTACTTTGTCTAATCCTCCGAAGTCGAAATCGAATTGGGTGTTAAGTTCAGTTTGGCTGTACACTTCATTTGGCTCGGGTGTAAAAACCAGTTTACAACCTACTCCTTCTAAAAGTGCCTTGTCGCGTTCAACGTCTCTGGGGTATTTTTTTAAATCATCAGGATTGTTGAACTGAGTCGGATTTACAAATACGCTTACTACACAAACATCATTTTCTCTTACACAACGGGATACTAACTCTATATGTCCGGCATGTAAAGCACCCATTGTTGGTACAAATCCGATTGTTTTTCCTTCGGACTTAAATCTTTCAATATCAGCAGTTAATTCTGCTTTTGTATGAACAGTTTTCATTAATTTTCAATTTAGATAACAAACTGATTAAAGCTTGTTAATGTCTTTTGATAAATTGGCTGCAAAAGTAGTAAAACTTATTTGTATAATCATTCGAAATCATTACCGAAAAATGATGATTAAGCTCCCAAATGAGAAAAATGATATAGTATGTTATTGAAATAAAAGCCCTGAAGCAGTAATTTATATCAAGGTTAAACTTTTATAATTTGTAACATGAGCTGCGATGATTATTTAAAATGGTAAAAATCTTAAAATCTTGATTGCTTGATATATATGGAAAAACGGAAAACTAATGATTTTTGTTTATTTTGTTATTTTGATAAAATTGATTAACATTTAGCATGTCGAGTCTTGTTTATATCCGATTTTTTTTATATATCTTTGCAAACCGAAATTGATTGTACAAGAGTCGGTTCTTAGAAAAACATGAAAAAAGTTACAAAAGTTTTGTATATTTCGCAAGAAATATTTCCTTATTTGCCTGAATCTGAGTTAGCGAACATGGGCAGGTATCTTCCACAAGCAGTACAGGATAGAGGTCGCGAAACCCGCACATTTATGCCTAAATTCGGGGCAGTAAATGAACGTCGAAATCAGCTTCACGAAGTAATTCGTCTTTCGGGAATGAATTTAATAATCGACGACACCGATCACCCGTTGATAATAAAAGTCGCTTCTATTCAATCGGCACGTATGCAGGTCTATTTTATCGATAACGATGATTACTTTCATCGAAAAAATACGATTACAGACGAAAATGGAGAAGAATATGAAGATAACGACGAACGGACAATCTTTTTTGTCAGGGGTGTAATGGAAACTGTTAAAAAATTACGTTGGACTCCCGATGTAATCCATTGTCAGGGATGGATGACAGCTTTAGCTCCATTGTACATAAAGAGAGCTTACAACGATGATCCGTTTTTTAAACATTCGAAAGTGGTATATTCCGTTTTTAATGATGACTTTAAAAAACCGTTTAAAAGCATATTCGCTGAAAGATTGTTGCTGGAAGGAATTGAAAAAAGGCATGTTTTTCAGGTGAAAGATAAAATCATCGATTTTGTGGCCTTATCAAAACTGGCTATCGATTTTTCCGACGGCGTAATTCAATCAAGTCCGGCAGTAAACGAACAAATTCTCAAATATGTTGATGAAAACAATGTAAAATTCCTGCCATATCAGGATGGAGAAGATTATGCGGATGCGTATGTTCAGTTTTACGACAGCATAAAATAAAATTGACAATTTTCAGTTACAATAATCACTTAGTATCACCATTTTTATTCTTTGTATGAAATCCCGATCAATTTTTTTGCTCGTTTTAGTAGCAATTTTCTTTTATTCTTGTGCTGATGATTTGACGGATGTTGGAGTGTCAATTCAACCTGGTTCTGATGAAATTTCGATAGGTGTTGATACATTTCATGTAATAACTGAAGATGTTTTTGTGGAATCTATTTCCACCCGTCAGGATTCTTTTTTGCTTGGAAATTTCTGCAATGAAAAATATGGATCGACCACTGCAGATCTTTTTGCACAGTTGGATTGTCCGGAGGGATACAAGTTTCCGGTAAATGCCCTTCCTGACTCAGCTTTTGTATATCTTTACTACACAACGTGGTTCGGTGATGATTACTCTCCTTTAGATGTTAGTATTTATGAAATGAATAAAAAAACATTTGAATTCGGAGATAAATACTATAGTAACTTAGATGTTTCAGAATTTACTGATCAAACCCAACTCTTATCCAGAAGAGTGTTTACTGCTAAAGGAGTTTCCGGTTCAACCTTGAAAATAGTGAAATTTCCAATGCCCAAAAGTCTTGTGGACAGGCTATCTGTTGATTCTATTTATGCTTCTTCTGAAACTTTTCTGAAATCTTTTGGTGGTTTATATATCACAACAAAGTTAGGATCTGCAGCAATATTGAATATCAATGAAATCAATATGCGTTATTACTACCATCATGTTATTTCAAAAAACGGAACTGATACGACGATTGTTACGCCTATTTCGTTCCCGGCTAACGAGTGGGTGCGTCAGGTTAATCGTTATGTTCATTCGGATAGAGCAGAAATGGTGAAACATACCAGTGATGTAAATTATATTGCATCTCCGGCTAATATAAATACGAGGGTTAGAATTCCATTGAGTAAAATGAAACAACATATGGATACTATAACTTCGGGAAAAGAACTTACAATAAATAGCGCATTGCTCAATGTAGAAGTGACAGAAGTAGATGATGCCACGTTGGCAGTGCCCATTACTTCATATTTGCTGTTGATAAAAGAAGATTCCATTGATAATTTCTTTAATAATAAGAAATTGCCGGATGATACTTATGCTGTCTTGGGAGCGTACACTGCGACCCTGAATAACTCTACAGGAGAATATGATTATTACTATAGATTTAATACAGCAAAGTTGATTGCAACAGAAATTAAAAATAAATCATATCTGAAAAACGATTATTTGAATATGAGACTTGTTCCGGTAAGAGTGAAGTTCGATTCAAATAACTCTGTGACCGAAGTAAAACATCAATTCCTGATGACGGGTGTGACAGTAAGGAGCGGATCGAATTCTGTTTCTCCAATGCGAATCAATGCTGTTTTTAGCGGATTTTGACTTAATTTGGCCATTGCCAGAACTTTGTAAATTATAACTCATAACTCATAACTCATAACTTTCATAAGCAATGCTTTATCCATTAAAATTTAGCCCTATACTAAAAGATAAAATTTGGGGAGGAACAAAACTTAAATCGATATTTAATAAACCGGCAGTAACAGATAAATTGGGGGAGAGTTGGGAACTATCCGGATACGAAGGTGATGAATCTGTAGTGACCAATGGCCGGCTTGCAGGTAATAGTCTGACTGAATTGATGGAGATTTACATGGGAGAGTTGATCGGCGACAAAATTTTTGATGAATACGGTCTTTCGTTTCCATTGTTGTTTAAATTGATTGATGCGAATGAAAATCTGTCGATTCAGGTGCATCCGGGTGATGAAGTAGCTGCCGAACGTCATGATTCGTATGGTAAAACTGAAATGTGGTACGTGATGGATGCCGACGAAGGTGCTGAACTTATCATCGGATTCACAAAAGATTGTACTAAAGACGAATATGTATCTGCTCTTGAAAATGATAAAGTAGAAGACTTATTACAAAAAGTAAAAGTGCAGAAAGGTGACGTATTCTTTATTCCTGCCGGTTTGGTTCATGCTATTGGAAAAGGAGTAGTCGTAGCCGAAATACAACAGAGCAGCGATATCACCTACAGAATATACGACTACAAGCGTACCGATGATAATGGGAACGAACGAGAACTTCATACCGAACAAGCGTTGGATGTTATCGATTTTTCTGCTTCTAAAAATCCTAAAACAGACTATACTGCACAACTGAATAACTCAACAAATTTAGTGACTTGCGATTATTTTACCACCAATATCCTGAAACTGGATACAGCTGTGGTCGTTAATTATGCAACGCTCGATTCGTTTGTGGCCTACATGTGCCTTGAAGGAACTTTGAAAATAGAAAGTGAAGGAAATGAGCCCGTAGAAGTTTCGAAAGGTGAGACTATTCTGATTCCGGCTATACTCAACGAACTTACTTTGGTTCCTTCGACAGAAGCCACACTTTTGGAAGTATACGTAAAATAAAAATGTTCTTCCATTTGCGGAAGGAAATGATAAACATCCCGATACAACGTGTTTTTTATCATTTCGAAGTGAGTGTTTGAAAAATGATAATCGTTGCTCATTACAAGCATAGGCATTAAAAATCCTCCGCCTTCGTATGGTGGTTGAGCATAATAATGCGATAAAACCTTAAATCCTAAGTTTTCGTAAAATTTTATCCGGTGTATTGCATCCGGATTGTTGGGCATTTCCACTTCCAAAATTATCGGAAGTGAGGTTTTTTGCTGGAACATATTCATGGTTATTGAGCCTTTTCGCTGACTGCGGAATTGCGGGACAAGAGCCAGATGTTCTACGTAACAGAACTTATCGAAAAGCCAGTAATTGAAAAGCCCGATAAACTGCTTGTTTTCTATCAGTGCATTGGCACTAAACCTTTTCTCAATGTTTAATTCTCTGTCCAGTCCAGCCCAGCTTCTTCTTTCGTTTGCAGGGAATGAAGTTGAATACAATTCGTATAATTGTGTAAAGATAGCGTCGTTTACGCTTGTAACAGGGTGAAATTCGATCATAGATTTAGGGTGAATTAAGTTTCTGAAAATATATTTACAATTCCTTATTTGTCTTAACGTTTTGAAGTGAAAAATGTTTAGAATTCTATCGGGTTTCTTTGTAACTTCTCTTTGATAAAAGATAAAAAATGAGTACTTTTGCGCTCGAAATCAAATAGAGAAATTTTTATATAATTAATATATTAACTAAATAAAAAAAGTATGATTTATTCGCACGAAGTAGAACACATGTGTGTTGTAAAAAAAGGCCCAAATCATGGCCCTGCTCCAATACCTCAAGAAGGTAAATGGGTACAAGCTAAAGAAATTAAAGACATTTCGGGTTTGACTCACGGTGTGGGTTGGTGTGCTCCTCAACAAGGTGCCTGCAAATTGACTTTGAACATTAAAGATGGTATCATCGAAGAAGCTTTGGTTGAAACTATCGGCTGTTCAGGTATGACTCACTCAGCTGCTATGGCTGCCGAAATCCTTTCTGGAAAAACATTATTGGAAGCTTTGAACACCGACTTAGTGTGTGATGCAATCAACGTAGCTATGCGCGAATTGTTCCTTCAAATTGTTTACGGACGTTCACAATCAGCTTTCTCAGAAGATGGTTTGCCAATTGGTGCAGGCTTGGAAGACTTAGGTAAAGGCTTGCGCTCGCAGGTTGGAACTATGTTTGGAACTAAAGCCAAAGGTGTTCGCTATTTGGAAATGGCCGAAGGTTATATCAACCGTATGGCCTTGGACGAAGATGGTGAAGCTTGCGGATACGAATTCGTTCGTTTTGGCCCTATGATGGACATGATCAAAAAAGGTATGGATGCTAACGAAGCATTGAAAAAATGCACCAGCACCTACGGTCGCTTTGCAAATGCTGCTAAATATATCGATCCA
>QKGU01000247.1 GCA_003250325.1 Paludibacter sp. | reverse complement strand
ATAGAAGCATTTGCCGAAGCATTTGTTCCCTCGTATCTGGTACCAATATAACGGAAAATGGCCTCCGCAAAATGATTATTGCTTTTATAGTTTGTTTCCTTTATTATTTCGGCAAGCGAAGGCGAATAATACTTATAAATCACCTGACGTTTTGCTTTTATGTCGTATTTATCAGTAGGTAAACCCGAAATAATGAATTTATTTTCCAATAATTTTTGATATAAATGCTGTGCAAGCAACAATCCCGGATTAGGAATGTCTCCTTTTACAATAAAACTGCTTCTGTTCGCTGGAATTGCGCCATAGATCACCCGCTGAGAAGAGTGAGGTGCTCCGTAAAAATAGGCACTATCGAATGCTATTGTTGTACTCTTTAAATGATTTTCAAGAACCAGTCCGGGAATTTCAGGAATCGTTTTAGTGATTTGAGGAGTAGAACCTATTTTACCGGAATACAACACAAGTTTAAATGCATTGTCCAGATACGAAATACCATAAATGCCCGGAGCATAGTAGTTTCCTATATCTTCCCAAATCCAGCGCGGATTAACTCCTTCGTCGTCATACAAACTTACATCAGAAATTATCTGTCCGTTTATTTGTTTTATACCTGCTTTTTTGATAGCTTGCAACCATTGAGGCATAAAATCTTTGGTGCCTATTTTCTCCGAACCCAGAGTTGGATCACCTCCTCCTCTGATATATAGATTTCCATTCAATACACTATCCTTACTTATATTTCCATCTATTTCGAGGCATGTCTCAAAACGGAAATCTCCACCAAATAATTCCAAAGCGGTAGCCGTAGTTACAACTTTCATTGTAGAAGCCGGAACAACGCCGTTATTGGGACGAAATTCATACAAATTACTTCCATTTGACAAATCTTTCACCAACAAGCTGACATTAGCATTCCTGAGCAAATAATTATCGACAAATACATCTACGGGATTAACCGCGAATAAGAAATTAGGAAGAATAAATAGGATTGATAAAATATATTTTCTCATTGTTTGCTGTTTACTTTTGTTATTGCACAAAGGTAAACATAAAATCTTTAACTATTAATTAGATTGTCGTTTATTAAAATCAGGTCAAATCAAAATTAACTTTATTGTATATTAGTTATTTCTGAATCTTTTGGAACAAAAAATTTAAAATATAATTATATTTGTCTCAAATAATTTCATTTTATGAACCTCGTAAAGAAACTTTTCGTAAAAAGTTTGATAAGTATCGCTTTTATAACCAGCTTTGTATCATGCGATCTGCTTGTTGATTTAAACAAAAGTCAATCCCATATCACTTTTAAAGCTTCAGCAATAACTAATAACGACACGATTCCGAATGACACAGTTGTTTTTACAAGCAAGGATATCATTTGGTATAATGATACAACGAGCGAGGTAATATTTAAAGACTCTACCATCTTTAATACCATTATCAAATATCCTTCAATCGTTTGCTATTTGGATTCCGACTCACTTTTTTCATTTAAACCCACTTCGAATTATATGTCATCTATTTGGAATGATTTAGTCTTAAATCATAATTTGTTTGATGGCAAATATTATTTCGAAGATGGTTATCCGGGCTGGATTGACAATCTGGGAGCCACAACTGAACGGGCACAGAACAAGATTAAACGTGCTGAAGCATGGACCAGATTTGTTGAGCAACTAAAACTGGAAGGAAAAATAAAACAGAATAATTAGTTCTAAAGTTTTATCTCCACATATTTTATTCTTTGGCGTCTCCAGGTATAAACTGCATGAATGCGGCCATCTTTTCCCTGAATGATGCTCGGATAAGAATATTGCGAAACCGGAGAATCTTCGAGAGTCAATACATTTTTCCAGTGAATTCCATCTGACGAAACTGCGATATTCAATGGTGTACGAACACCTTTCTTCGCTCCTGACGGCGTTGCAACTGCATTATAAATCAGCACTTGTCGACCGTCCTGCAAAGTCACAGCATCAGTTCCTGAGTTATTATTTGGCAAATCGGTCAAACTAAGTGGCGTCCAGGTTTCGCCACGGTCGGAACTCCAGGCAGTAGCAATGCGTGCATTTCTGGTACGGCAAAGAATCTGCAATCGACCATCTTTATGAGTCAAAATACTGGGCTGAATCGCCTGAATAGTTGTTTGTTTAAAATTATCTCCACCTTCGATATCTTCTTTTCCGGTAGTTCCTTCGGCGACCATATCCTGCGTCATCAATGCTTTTTCGGCTTCAAGCGGTCCAACAATATAGGTTTTACGACCTCCATTCACGGCAATTTCGAAATGAACTTTCCAACCTCCGGATTCGGTACTTGAAGGCGCTATGGCTTTGCCATCCACATCCACAATTTTGTTTTTAATCGGGCCTAAATAACCTTCCGGCAGCTGCATGGCTTTACTCCAGGTACGACCACCATCTTTACTCATTTTCAAATATCCAACCCAGTCCGATACACGGTTTCCGATTTTATAAAACAGGAATAGCGGTCCATTTGGCTGTTGATACAAAACAGGATTGTAGCAGGCCTTGCGCAAAGTGGGACTAAAAACTCCATCGGCTATCATCTCAGGAGCAGTCCATCCTTTGCTTTCTTTATCTTTGCGACAAAGGTAGATACAAACATCAGGAGCTCCCTCTCGGGTTCCACCAAAGAAAGCAGTCAGCAAATCGCCCTGTGTCGTTTCAACAATGGTTGCCGAATGACATTGAGGAAAATCAGCTTTTTCGTACAGAAACTCATTCACTACAATGCCTTTAGCTTGCGGAATATTCAGCTCATATTGATAAGAGCCAGAGCCAACTTTTACTATTTTTCCATCAGGGAAATGCAGTTCAGCCGTGGTATTAACAGGAACTTTGACTTCCCAATGCAGTTTCATCACAGATTTATGCCATTTGCTCACCACCAAACCGTAAGGACTTTCAAAAGAAGCATCCACATCTTCCAAATCAGGAATCGAAAAATCAGGTTTCAAAATCAAATGTTTGAAAGCAACCTGCTCTCTGTCTGATTTTATTCCGGCCAGATTCTCGTAAGTCCAGGTTAGCAAATCGCCCAGCAGCATGACGTGATTCTGAGAATTCATGCGTGGATTCGCAGTATTTCCGTTCCAAAGTTCCCAAATGGTCGTTGCTCCATTGGCAGCCATATAGCCCCACGAAGGATATTTCGTATTCGAAGCCAGCGCAAAAGCCACATCGCCACGACCCATTTTGGTGAGTTCACGCATCAACCATTGAATGCCCACAACGCCAGTCGTGATATTCAAATCGCCTGTTCCAATTTGGGAAACAGTATTGGCGGGTACACAGGTATATAAAATATGTTTGGCAACCGTATCTTCATATTGTTCAGGCACCATACCGAAAGCCAGCGGGAGCAGATTGGAAGTTGCTGTGTTATTACCATAAAACAATGAATCTGTTCTGAAGAATTTGGCATTAAAACCGGACTTCATCTTTTCAGCCAACTGGCTCCAGCTTTTACGTTCTTCCTTTAAACCCTGAATTTCAGCAAAACGCGACATCAATTTGGCAATTTTATAAAAATATGCCGTTGAGATTAATGTTCCATCTGTAATACGTTTCGGATCCTGACTGTGAATCATTTTCAAATCTTCGGGAGGCATACACCAATCACCATATTCATCTTTTGTAATGAGATAATCGGAAGTCATATAATTCTTCTGCATGTGAGCCATCCATTTTTTGATGGCCTCATAATTATCCTGCATTGGTTTTTTGTTGCCAAACTGCGTGTACATCATGTCGCACATGAAAGGCAAAGTTGCAGGCCAGGTCACATTGTCGGTATAATAAGTCAAATAAACAGGTGCAACATCAGGAATGCAACCATCTTGACGTTGGGCGTCACGGATATCGTTGCTCCATTTGGCATAAATCTGATTGTTGTCAAAAAGGAAACTTTCGCCCCAACAACCCGTTGCACGGTCGCCGAGCCATGGCTGACGTTCATCGCGCTGCGGACAATCGACCGGCATGCCTTTGTAATTATCGAGAACACTCCACCAGGCATTTTTCAAAACCTGATTCAAGACAGTATTTGAAGTTATGATTTTTCCGGTTTGTTCCATTTGGTCGCTGACCACCTCAGCTGAAAAATCATTGACATCAGGTGTATATTTCAAACCCGAAATTTCAACATAACGGAAACCATGATACACAAAAACAGGAGCCCACTCCTCGCCTTTGGCATCACCTTTCATGACATACACATCGGTTTGACGCGCTGAGCGAAGGTTTTCGGTATAAACTTCGCCATCATTCTGTAGCGATTCTGCAAATCGCATCATCACAGAATCACCGGCATTTCCATGCACTTTGATGCGCAACCATCCGGCTATATTTTGTCCGATATCGAGAATGTATTTATCGCCCAATCTTTTAATCGATTGTGGTTTCATCTTTTGAACGACTTGCATGCCCGGCATCATTTGCGCACGCAACTGGCCTTCGGGGAAACGAACGCGTTGTGTATTTTCCCATTTAGAATCATCAAAACCCGCCTCAGCCCAACCAATTAATTCTTTACGGGCATCATATTCCTCACCATTATAATTGTTATTACTGCGAATTGGTCCATCGGCAGTGAATTTCCAGTTGTCTTTGGTGGTGATATTTTCAACCGAACCGTCGGCATATTCCACAATCAGGTTCATGCGCACCTTTGGATAACCGTAAGTCGGCACTTTCCAGGGTTTATAACCGTGACGCATATTATAATACAAACCATTTCCGAGTGCAATACCGACCGCATTTTTGCCATTTTTCAGCAGCGATGTTACATCATAAGTATTGTATAAAACGGTTTTATCGAATCCGGTTTGCGCGGGAGCAAGCACCTGATTTCCGACTTTCTGACCGTTCAAAAATAACTCGTACAAACCCAAACCAGAGATGTGAGCAGTGGCACGAACGATTGTTTTATTCAACGAAAAGTCTTTACGTAAATATCGGGCTGAAAGTCGACTGTTGTAAGACTCATCATCCCACGGCATGGCTTTGTCCATCCCAATCCACTGAGCCGATTTCCAGTTGTTTTCCTCGGGTAAGCCTATGCTCCAGAAAGCTGTGGAACTCCAATCTGCGTCCCCTTTATTGGTCCAGACTTTTACTTTCCAGAAATACTTTTTATTCTGAACTAATTCCTTTCCCGCATATTGAATCCAGAGTTGTTGGTCCGATTTTACTTTTCCCGAATTCCAGATATCAGCTTCACCCGCATTGAGTTTGGCTTCCGAACTGGCTACCAAAATCTGATAGGCTTTTTGCAGGACATTCGTTTCGGTAGTGGCCGTGGTTTTCCAACTGAAACGTGGCTGCATCTCATCAATGCCCAAAGGATTTTGCATGCCTTCGGTCTTCAGCGACGAAACAGAAATGGCGGCCTGTAGCGAACATGATATGAAAATCAAGAATAAAGCCCCTCCTAACCTCCCCAAAAGGGAGGAACTTGAAAATAGCTTATTAATGTATGTTTTATTGTAACTCATTATAAATGTGAAATTATTTACGATAAAGATTGTTTAAATCTCCTACTTGGAAATTTATGGAGCATTTATCTTTATCCACCGCAATCAAAACACGGTCTTTGCCGGCATTGTAAGCTACGTCCAGTGTAAATTCCTGCACTTTACTGCCATCAAATTCACCAACATACTGCACTTCGCCTGTTGAAGGATTGAACCACCAGCATTTCTTTTTAGCACCACTGATTTTCGACAAATCAATTTCCACAGGACGACCACTGTAGTTATACACCAACAAATAATCATTTCCTCGGGTTGCAATCATGCGGTCGTAACGGTCGCCATTCTTTCCGGCAATCACCGATTGGTCGGCCACACGTTCGAAATAGGGGAAAGCCAGCATCAGTTCTTTCAGGTATTTCATCTGATTATAACCTGCGTCATTGAGACAATCGTACCAGTAACGGGTAGCACCAAACGAACCGGAAACACCGGGTTTCATAAACTGCATGATGGAATTATGTCCGTAAGTATGCCCAAAAGCTCCGGCAAAAACTGCCCAGTAGGCATAACGACGCACATCATAATCCTGCCAACGCACTTCATTGAAATCGTGAAGTCCCTGAGGAATGTCTTCATAAGAAGGCTCGCCATCAATGACTGGTTTCACCATTTTCAGGGCTAAGGCATCTTCCACATAACGCCAGTTATCTTCTTCCGTATTTTCGGCAATGGTGTAATCGCCATCACCTTTGCGTTGTCCGTAACGACGGTGACCACTCTGGAACATATTGAAATCCAACCATTCGGAATCGTTGAACCAGGTAGTCGAACAGGTTCTTCCACGTGGGTGATAAGTCATCAGGTGATTTTTATCCACCGATTTAATACTGCGCGCCAAAGTTTCCCAAACTTCAGTTTTCACGTCGCCACGAATATCGCCACCGATAAACCAAATGACATTGGGTGAGTTTTTATATCGTTCGCCCAGAAATTTCCCATAAGCGACCGCTTCTTTTTCAGACAATTGTCCGGCTTTTACCAGACCACCCCAAATGCAGGTCATACCAATATAAATACCTTTGCTTTCGGCCATTTTTATGATATAATCCATGTGGTCCCAATAGCCATAAACGCCTTTTTTGTTGATATTTTTGAAATCGAAACCTTCAGGCATCGACGATTGACCATAAAAATTGTAGGCAGGAACGGCATTGATGGTTTGTACCTGTACCACATTGTATCCTTTTTTGGCGCATTGGTCTAGATAAAACTCCGCTTCATCGCGGTCGAGACGCTCGGGCAATAACCAGCCAGTGTCGCCCAACCAAAAGAATGGTTTTCCATTTTCAAACTGAAGGTAGCGGTAATTTTCACTGACTTTCAATTTACCATTGTCCCAGGGTTTTTCGGCATAGACAGAAGTTGATACAAAGAGTAAAAGTAAAAGACTAGCCCAAATTCCCGAGTGGAAAATGAAACCACTTTTATTCTTAAGATTTTGTTTGAGGTACATATCAATTATATTTCGATTTTTCAAATAAAATTTTTTTCTCACTTAGTGACTTGCTGTCAAAATATATTCCTTCCCTTTCTCGGTTGCTAAGTCATAAAGATAGCTATTTTTCAATTCCACCGGATTGAGTTTCGCTTCAGGATTGATTAAGACTTTGCCTGTTGCAGGAAGTTTGAAAAGCGGATTCGGATTTTCGCCTGTGGCTAATTTCAATCCCGCTACCGAAAGCTGTGTCAACGAACGAAGTCGACAGTTTCCGCCTTCACGCGAACGAATCGTTAGTTTTTCAATGTTACCCTGACTCCATTTGATATCCATTTCGAAACCACCACGGGCTACCAAGCCTTTGATTTCGCCCTCTTTCCACACCGAAGGCAATGCAGGAAGCAGGTAAATAAATCCATCATAACTTTGCATCAGCATTTCGGCAATTCCGGCTGTGCAACCAAAGTTTCCATCAATCTGAAACGGTGGGTGAGCATCAAAAAGATTCGGATAAGTTCCGCCTTTTTTCTTTTCGTTGCGAACCAGCGACAATTGGTCGGTCAGCAGTTTATAAGCATGGTCGCCATCGAGCAATCTTGCCCAGGAACACACTTTCCAGGCCATACTCCAACCTGTAGAAGGGTCACCACGATGAATCAACGAAGTACGTGCCGCATCGAAAAGTTCGGGAGTGCGATAGGGTGAAATTTCACTGCCTGGAAACAAAGCCCAAAGATGAGAAATATGGCGATGAATATCATCCGGTTTGTCCCAATCGAACATCCATTCCTGCAACTGTCCCCAACGACCCACCTGAAACGGAGCCATTTCATCCAGTCGGCCTTTCAAATGTTGTACAAATTCCTTATCGGTATTTAATATTTCAGAACCACGAATGACAATATTCCACAAAGCAGCAATCAGCTCATTGTCCATGGTGACGCCTCCGGCAATGGTTGCCTGACCGTCGCTTCCGGCATGGGTATTTTCGGGCGAGTTGCTCGGACAAACCACCAACCAGTTATGAACAGGCTCTTTCACCATGATTTGGTCGAAAAACAAAGCTGCATCTTTGATGATCGGATAAACTTTGGCCAGAAATTCCTGGTCACCCGTATATAAATAATGCTCCCACAGATGCGTGCTTAACCAGGCTCCACCAGCCAGCCACATACCCGAGGCAGCTCTGTCGACCGGACCGGTAATGCGCCAGATATCGGTATTGTGATGCAACACCCAACCATCGGCACCATACATCAGTCGGGCAGTTTCTCTTCCGGAAACACTTACCTCCCGAATCAAACGAAACAGCGGCTCATTCATTTCGGTCAGGTTGGTCACTTCCGAAGGCCAATAATTCATTTCCATATTGATATTGGTGGTGTATTTGCTATCCCACGAAGGGTTCATTTTATCGTTCCAGATTCCCTGAAGATTAGCAGGCTGACCACCCGGCTGCGACGAACAAATCAACAAATACCGGCCATATTGATAATACAAAGCCACCAGATTGGCATCGTTGGTTTCGGCAAAATGCTCCACTCGTTTGTCGGTTGTTTCCTTCGACAGACAAGGGCCTAAATCGAGCGACGAACGCGACATAAACTTCTGAAAATAGGCGGTATGATTGTTACGGGCAGTCAGATAATCGACTTTCAGTGCTTTTGCCAGATAATCTTTGGCACGGGCAACTTCATCAGCTTCAATATGTCTGTAGTCGATAAAATTGGTGGCAATAGAAATATAAATAATTGCTTCATCGGCTTTCTCTACGGTCAGCACTCCATCGGCATTAGTCATTTTACCGCCTTTGATTTTGGCAGTCATACGACCATCGAATTCAACTTTACCTTTCAGGCGTTCGAAAGTCGGGGTAACACCACTCAGACTAAGTTCCGAACCTTCGGAACTAATCATGACATCCTGTTGAGGAGAAGTAAGTTGTGCGTTGAATGTAATTTTTTTCTTTTTTGAAGCAGTCAGCCGAACAATGATTACCTGGTCGGTGAAAGAAGTGAATATCTCGCGATGATAAGTCACACCATCGACCTTATAACTGACAGTGGCACGAGCCGAATCGACATTTAAATCGCGGTAATAGTCGGTATATCGGGCATGACCGGGAAAAGACAGACGCAAATCGCCAAAAGTTTGGTAAGGCATCCCCGAATTGGTGTTCGACATTACTTTTTCGGTAGCGAGCGCTTCGGCTTCCACATATTTTCCATCAAAAACCATTTGTCGGATTTTAGGAAGATATTCCAGGGCATTTTGATTGGCATTATTATTCGGACGCCCCGCCCAAATTGTTTCTTCGTTGAGCTGAATCTGCTCGATGGCAGGATTTCCATACACCATAGCACCCAGTCGGCCATTTCCCAAAGGCAAAGCCTCGGTCCAAACCTGCGCAGGCTTGTCGTACCAAAGTTTATACTGTGCTGAAACAGTGAGATTCAGCAAAATCAAAAATAAAAGGAGGAAATGTTTCAGGGTAATTTTCATCAATCAGTATCTTTACGCTTCAAAAGTATAGTTATGACGCAAAAATGGGGATTTTGTACCCGTAAAAGCAAAAGCCAAACAAATGAGAAAAGCGAAGCTATCTCAAAAGTAAAAGAACACAAATTACGCAAAAAAGCGCAAATTTCCGCAAATCATAATAAACAGTATTTCTGTAGGATTTGAAATCATTAACCAATTTTATTTGTGAAAATTTGCGAATTAATGGTCAACGCAGCTAAATTTGCGTTCTAAGATATCTTTTTAGACACTCATATAAAATTACTTTTTCTCTGTTTCAGTTTCTTTTTTAGCTGCTTTCTCTGCCTTTAATTTATTCACGTATTCCTTATACATTTGATGCCAGTTGCGTCCGTTGTCATTGAAATACTTTTCACATTTATCTTTGTAGATTTCAAATATGGCAGATATCTCACCTTTCATTGTTTTATAGTCAACCGCTTCTTCACGAGCCAACCGAAGTTGATCTACAACATACGCTTCTTCTTTCTCGGTCATATTCGGAACAATAGCCTTGAAACCTTTCAATGTAAAATGGAATTTTCCAATGGTATATAGATCAAGTATTTTTTCAACCTGTGCTTCAGTCAAGTCCTTTCTTAATCCGTTCATTAAATTTTCGTGCACCGATTTTGGTTTGGCAGAGCAGGCAATCACATCCCGATATACATCGGTTAGCACTTCTCCCGTTCTTGGATTAATTCCTTTTGGAATGGTAGTATAGGGATGTTCGTTGTGCCAGTCTCTTACGGCTTTCATGTGAGTGCGAATCACTGCATACACGCGGTTTTCTTTTTCAGTATCATTAAGTTTCAATGAATCAACAAAACTATGGGCACGTTTTTCCAATTCTAAATCCGAATTGATTTGGCGGTTGGCTTTTATATCAAAATATTTCTCCACTTCTTTAAAATCACGAATAGCATTGGCAGGCATTTTCTCACCTTTCACACCAAAACTATGCATTGCCACTTCCGGTTCAATAGTTACTTTCGATTCGTCAAGCTTAGTGCTGTCGAGTTTGAAAACCGGAATGAAAAATTGATAAACACCTTTGCGCTTATTTTCTCCAAAAGTATGTCCTTCGTTGGGTAAATGAAAGTTTGAAACCTGATTTTTGGCTCCGTAAAAGCCATATATTCTTTGCAAATAAGGATATTCGAGTGTAGGAACCGACGCTGTCCAGTCTTTACCATCTGAAATTACACAAAGTGGCTTTGGCGCAAAGGTTGCCATCAATTCAGCATTACATGTACCGCCACAGGCAAGCTGAATTGGCATTCCGCTTTCGCAGGGACAACCTCCGTCGAAATGAGATGAAAGATTCACCGTAGGACAAGCGGCAGTGAAACGATCGTCGAGCAAAGAGAGCAAAACAACCTGCGATCCACCACCCGATCCACCATTGGCAGCCACACGTTTCGGATCAATATCTTTACGTGTCATCATATAATCGAGTATGGTCAGTCCGTTCATAATCTGAATGATATGAGCTTCGCTGCTACGGTGAGCTGTCATAGTCACCTGATATTCCGACTCGCCCCAACCGAACAAATCGTAGCTCACACAGACAGCATCCATGCGTGCCAGCGTTCCGAAACGTGTTTGTTCGTCTGTATTGTAGCGTCCGCCACCCCAGTGTCCGTTCGGACAAAGAATCAAAGCATGTTTGCCTTTGCTGAGCGGAGTATAAATCGAACCGCACACATACAAACCGGGAAGTGTTTCCTGCGCAAAGTTCTGCACGCTGTATCCATTGTATTTTCTGATTTTTGAAAGAATAGGTTGAGCCTTCACACGTTTTGCCAAAGCTTCATCAATCTTTAAAAGCTCACGCACTTCCTTTTTCAGACAAGCCTTGCGGGCATTCCACGAAACGGTGTCCTGATACATGCTGTTCAAATAAGCCAAAAGTTTGGTTCCATCCTCCGGAGTACGACGCATGTATTCGTATGGTTTCAGTTTATAGGTTTTATCGTCCTGTTTCGTGAATTTATAATCGAAAAGCGAAAGTACATTGTTCAAAGATTCCTCAACCGAATAGGAACGAATGCGGAAATCGGCATAAGTCACCACCTTTCCCACAGTGTCTATATCATATTTTAGTCGGACATTAAATAGTTCGCTTATGCCATCAAGTACTTTATTCAGCGGTTTTGCAAACTGTGTTTCGTACGACTGAGAAAAGCCGGAAACAGAACCCAACACAAACAGAATTGAAAATAATATCTTTTTCATGATTAATCTTTTTTGAGTAATTCGCCATCTACATAAACACCGTTTAATTTTATGTTTTCGCAATTTTTAAATGACGAAGGACGTTTGGCATTCTTAATATTGACATTACTTATGCTGACATTCGTAATAGGTGATTCTTCCAATCCGTTGATACGTATGGGAATAAGAACATCTGTTACGGTAACATTACTAATATTTATATTTCTAAAAATTGGCGTTCGTTCCGAAAGGGGTTCTTCAGGCATCTTACTATATTTCAAATCCAAAACAATAGCCTCTTCCTGAATATTTCGCATCACAATATTGTTCACTTGAATGTCTTCGACCATGCCACCTCGACCGCGCGTTGACTTAATGCGGATACCGCGATCGGTTCCATCGAACACACAATTGCTGATCGTCACCTTTTTCACCCCTGCACTCATTTCGCTGCCAATTACGACACCGCCGTGTCCGGCAAGCATGGTACAATTGGTTATAGTTATGTTCTCGTTCGGATGACCAAGGTTACGCGCTTGCAAATCACGACCACTTTTGAGCGTAATACAGTCATCACCCACCGAAATATGGCAGTTCGAAACATGCACATATTTGCAGGATTCCGGATTGATTCCATCGGTATTAGGCGAAAGTGGATTATTGATTGTTACTCCATCTATCAGAATATTTTCGCAAAACTCAGGATTGATCGTCCAGAATGGTGAGTTAATGATTTTGATTCCCTGAATTTTGAAATTCTTGCAACGGATGGGCTGAATGAACGGCGGACGGAAAAAACGACGTTGCAACGACGACACATAATCTTCATTTGTTTCGCGATAAATTGCAGCCGTATCATTGGCAGCATCCCACATAGGCTGATATTTGTTGATATCACGAATTCCGTTGTCGCGCAAATCCAGCATCACGTAAAAAAACTCATCCCACCATTTTTTGCCCTGTCCATCAATAGTTCCTTCTCCTTTCAACGTTATATTTTCAGCATCCACTGCATAAATAAGCGGAGAAAAACTTTTCATCATAACGCCCTCGTGACGCATCTCTACAAAAGGCAGATAGTCGTCAAAATTATTCGAAAACAGGAGCGTTGCACCCGCTTCGAGTTCGATGGTGATATTGCTTTTCAGGTGAATAGCTCCGGTCAGATAAGTTCCCGCAGGAAAAAATAAAGTTCCGCCACCATTTGCATTTAATTTATTGATGGCTTTATCAATTAGGGCTGTATTGAGTTTTTTCCCCGTGGCTTCAGCTCCGGCTTTTTTCATATTCACTAACTCAGCTTGTGTAGTAAGGAAACTGATAAAAGCAATAATTGTTACTAATATTTTCTTCATGGGTTGTTTTGAAATAATTGATAGACAAAGATAAATGAATCAACGATATAAAATAATGATTGAATATAAATAAGCTATTTTATGGTAACAGAAAAAACAGATTCTCCACCTTTTACGATTTGCGGCTCGAATTTTCCGGGTAAATAAAGTCTGGCTGTGGTGCTTTCGGGCAAAGTCACTTTGATTTGAAACTCTTTTCCCAGCAGTTTCCAATCGACGGCAATGACGCCAAACTGATTTCTGGTGGAAGCTTTCACATAGGTGATGTCGCCCACAATTTCGGGTTTGATAATAAGTTCAGTCATACCGGGATGCGTAGGGTCGGGTTGAATGCCGGCCAAAGAACCGAAGAACCACTCATCTATCTGTCCCAACATAAAGTGATTCCACGATGCACCCTGACGAGGGTCCCATTGTTCGGTCAGTGTGGTGGCACCATACTTCAATTGGAATCCGTAACCCGGAGCTTCCTCGTGATTAAACATCTGATACATCAAATCATTCAAATCAGTGGTTGCCAAAGTCTGAAAAAGATAGCGATTGCCAATATCTCCGGTAGTCAGGCGATTTCCATGTGCGTGAATATCTTTTACCAGATTGGCTAAAACAGCTGCCTTATCTTCCGGCTTCACAATGTCCATATACACGGCCATGGCGTTGGCAGTCTGACTGCCTGTGGCATACTGATGAGTATCTGCGTTGTAGAAACGGGTGTTTAAAACCCCGCGCACTTCATCTGCCAGTGCAGCATAATATTTTGCGTCGTAAGCATTTCCAACTAATTCGGCCGAACGAACCAAATATTTCAGAGCATAGAAATAATAGGCTGTTGCCACAAAAGGAACGGGTGTGTTGCGCGAAAATCCAGCCCGGAAATCGCCATAATCGTACCAGTCGCCCAAGCCAAACGAAAGCACATGACCCTCTGCACGACCCGTCATATAATCTACCCAACGACGCATCGACGAATAATTGCGGGTAATCAGACTTGCATCGCCATAAAATTCATAATACATCCAGGGCATGAAAATAATGGAGCTTCCCCACTCGGGTGAGACACCAAAATCGTCAAATCCCTTGCTGTTTCCAAAGATATTATACATCGGCGCGATAGACGAAACCGAACCATCGGGCTGTTGTGCATCCACCAGGTCCTGCATGATTTTCGGCATAAAGCTTCGCAGGTCGTAATTGTACAAAAGCACCGGACCATTGAGATGTAATTGCTCTATCCAACCCAGTTTTTCCCTTTGCGGACAATCAGTGAACACGCCCTGCATATTACTCTGAATGGCTTTTTGAATCAAAGTATGTGTTTTGTTGAAAAGTTGGTTCGAACATTCAAAAGTTGAAACTTGCGCCGACGAATTATACACAAAACAGGAATTAATTGCTTTCAACAACGGCAGTTTGCGCGGATTTTTATCGCTTTTCAGCACGGCACCCTCCACTTGTATATAACGAAAGCCATAATATGAAAAGCGCGGATGCCAAATTTCCTCTTTTTCGCCTTTGAGCACATAAGTATAGAAATATGGGCGTCCGGTTTGGCGTTGATTCACCGCACCTTCGGGCGTAAGCGATTCGCCAACAATCAAAACGATGCTATCGCCACGATGACCACTCACGCGAATCTCCGGAAAGCCCGCCAAATTCTGATGCATATCGAAAACCAGCACCGAAGGGTCGATTTTTCGCTTGGTATATTTCGACGCGCTGTCTATTTCTGTTGCGTTGAGTCTATTTACTTCATGACTGCCCAATCGTTCCATGATTTTGATGGGTGCTCCCTCCTGCTCCACCAACTTTCCTTTCGGCACCTGCTGAATGACCACATTTTTCCAGGCTGAGGCATTGAAAGCCGGAAGATTCCAGCCTTTTTGCTCCAAACGCGCATCGTAATCCTCGCCTCCGTAGATATCATTGAAGGTTATCGGACTCAAAGCATATTTCCAGCTGGCATCCGAAACAATTTCAGCAGTCGTGTTATCAGTATATTGAATGATGGTTTTGAATAACAATGTCGGAGCACCAAAAGATACCTTGAGCTTGCTGTAACGACCGCCCTGCGCATTGAAAAATCCATTTCCCAACAAAACTCCGAACACGTTTTCGCCTTTTCGCAGATAAGAAGTCACATCAAACACATTATAATATACGGTTTTATCATAATCGCTCCAGTATGGGGCAAATTCGCCATCGCCCACCTTGCGTCCGTTGATGCTAAGTTCGTAATGCCCCAATCCGCAGACATATGTAGTGGCTTTGCTGATGGTTTTGGCGGGAGTAAATGCCTTGCGCAACAGAATGCTGCGACGCGAAAGCGGATCGATGTTTTTCCAAACCGCCTTATACTCAGCCGTGCCCATCTCCCAACTCAAAAATCGTTTTCCGGCAGGAATATGCGCCGAATCGGCACGGATAGCACCAATCCAGACCCCATCATTACCAAAAGCAGAGTTTGTGAAATTATCGGATTTTGCTTGTACAAAACACGAAAAAAGTAATATAAATATCAGAAAAATGTTTTTCTTCATATCTTTTACTTTAATACATCTTTAATCACGAGTTTTGAAAGCGTTGACGAAAGTCCAACTTGTTTTCCATCAACTAACACCTGCAATCCTTTGCCTAAATGGTATTTCGAACCATCTTTATCCCAAATAATGGTGATATTATGGCCGTGATAAAGCACATTATCGAGACAGAACCAATCCCATTTGCCTTCAGGTAGAAGAGGATTGACTTCGATGCTGTTATCGGCACGCGGACGCAAACCTACCAGCCCCGTAATAATCAAATCGTTGAAAGTAGAGTGATTATAATAGCGGCTGCGTTCCTGGTCGCCTTTCAACCAATAACCTGTCACCTCATCGAGATATTCTCCCACATAAGGCAAACCACGATAGGACTGCGATTGCACAAGTTTTTCGAGCTGACTGAAATAAATACTGTCGTTAGTGGCAGTTTGTTGATAATTATTCATGAAATTAGCCATGGCTGTCAGCACCTGAGAAGTCGCAAAAGGCCAGATAGCACCGTCCCACTCGCACTTACCCACGCCCCGGGTGCGAAATTCGGGGTGACGACGCTCTGCAGTGGTCATTCCGAAGGGTGCAGAGAAGCCACCTTCGTCTGCAAGCTGTTTCCACGACGCATCATATTTCTTTCCATCAGGCAAATTGAAGTACCAGGGCAGATAACCGATAAATTCACGCACATTAGCCAACGAATCGGTACGCATAGTTTCGAAAAATCCCTGCTTTTCGCTCCAAAGTTTGGTCTCAATCAGGTTTTTCAGCGTATCAGCTTTCGCCAAATAAAGCTGTGACTTACTTTCGTTGCCCGCAAGCTTCTCGATAACCGACAAAGCTTTCGCATTTCCATACATATAACTGTTGATAGTAGGACGAGCGAATTTTTTTTTGCGACCACCACTAATAGTTTCTTCCATTCCGTCCTGCACATCGCCCTGCCAGTAAAGTCCACTCGACAAACGATGTGTCGATTCCCAACGGGCATACTCGGCTTCCAAATCAGGGAGCATATTCAGCAGGAAAGTTTTATCGCCACTCACAAAATACTTGTTGAGTTGCGCATCTATATTCCACGAACTGAAATTCATCATCTTTTTCATTGGCGCACCTTCGTTTCCGCGATACCAGGTACGAATATCCTGATTGATATAAGTGCTGTCGCGCAACCAACGGCTTTCGTAAATATGATGACCCAACGCACAGGCAATCAAATTATATTTATCGGCGTAAGAACGCTGCACTAAAAACTCAGTAATACCATAACCCACCGGAGTTTCCTTGATGTGCTTGCGCAAAGTCCACCAACGATAATAGAAAGTTTCTTCAAAATTATGCTGAGGACATTCAAACAAAGGAATATTCTTCTGCATCCAGTCTGCTGACTCAGCATTCGGAATTGCCTGAACAATATTTTCATCTTCCATCGTATTGAAATAGTCTACATAATGACGGAAATCGTCAAACTTCAATACGGCAGCAGTTGCATCCATATCTTTCGAAACTGTTTTGAGCCCCGCAATGCGGAAAGTCGCTTCAATTTCCTGTTCACCGGCATTTGGCAAATCATAATCCTGGTCGGCAGGCGTTTCAGGCGTTGGAAACTCATTGGTTTCACCTGTGCTGAAAGCTATGCGCTCGATGGCATGAACCGGAGCATAAAACATACGAACTCCCACTGCTTTTCCGTCGACAAAAACACGGATACTGCGGTTTGCAACCGAAAGTTGTGCTTCTACATGATAGATTTTTCCGGCATCGTAACGCATCAGATTGCCAAAACGCGAACCACCTTTGGCACGGAAAACGCTATCGGCATTTAATTCAAGACGCGAACAAGCTATGCCTTTATCATCGAGAAATTCGATGCGGAAAATACCATGATTATTTTGTCCCGCCATCATATCAAAGCTTACAGTCAGCTCTTTGGTTGCAGGAATTTTGCGTACTACCTTGGCAAAATCAAAAGGGTCTTTATCGCGAAGCGTTAACCAACTTTTTCCAGCTACTTTTTCCAAAGAAACAGGCGCCCACAAAGGTGAATAAATGTTCCAGTCGGTCAATTCAGCAATATTATTGTATTGATCCAAATGGTCGTCGGCCTGCGCGGTCGCATTCAGCTTCACCGGAACCTGAATACGTGAAACCCACATATCTTCCTTGTTCATGCTGTAGGTTACCCACAGATTTTTATCGGCTGGCACACCATTTCCTTCCTGAATACCACGGGTATATTGAGGTCCGTACGATTTATAATTACCTCCGTAACGCATCGGAGTAATTTCGCCATGCACCAAACAAAGAGTCGTGTAGTTCAAACCATCTGCTGAAGTGGAAATGGCCAATGGCCAGCGGAATTCCGAAGGATTATATACAGTGGCGTAACTTCCATCCGTAAGGCATTGTCCCCAGATTTTCGCGTTGCTGTTTACAAAACCTTTGGCACGCTCTACCGGTTGCGACCAGGTTTTTCCACCATCTTCACTGATAGATGTAAGCGCATGTTTCCATAAACAAGCCACTTTGCCATCGGGTAAATGATAGTAATTGAATGCTTTATATTCTTTTTTTAGTGGAATAAGTGGATCGTTTCGATCCGACTCTTCCACCCACTGCATCATATATAATGGATTATCCAGAATTTCCTGACATGCCAATCGGAAAGCTTTATCTTTTGATTTCGTAAAGAATGGATAATCGGTATTTTTGGCGTTGAAAGCATGATTGTAGTGCAGAAAATATATCGGACCAAAAGTTCCGTCCTTCTTAATCTCGCGCACCACGCGACCAATACCGTTTCCGTCATTCGGGTCGTCCTTTTTATCCAACGCAACCCCGTAAAAAGCCATCGTCAACAGCTTTCCAGATTTCGAAACATAAAAACCAACGCGCTGATGCATGATGGCAGTCAAATCTTTGGCAACTCCGGGATACTCAGGTTTGGTATATCCATCAGGAACTTTATAAATCGGGAATAAAACCTGCGGATTCGACCAGGTATAACCATCTTTTGAAGTTTGCAGAAAAGTTTGTGAAGGTGGAATGTGTTCTCCCACTTCACCGCTTAGGAATTGTAAATAAAATTTACCGTTCCAGTAAGCCATCATGGGCTGATGATTGTATGTCCAGCCATTGCAGTTAGACGCATCGGGGTGTTGGCGATTTGCACGCATCACCTGAATGTTTTGCACACCGACAACCGGCGATAACTGTCCATCGTGATAGGCTGGATTAGAAAGTGTGTTTCCGCTGTAATGAATTTTTTCCTGAGCTGGAATTAAATTACCCGAAAAAAAAAGAATCGGTAGAAAGGAAAATATTTTGAGTTGCTTGTTGTTCATAAAATCAAAGAAGTAAGTTTAACAAACTAATAATAAGGCACAATCAAAGACAAAATTATTTCAGTGAAGATATGTTCTTCGTTTCGTCTTCATTTTTTCTATGAGCAATTTCATACGACCTTTTCATCTTATCAACGATAGAAGACGATGCCATGAAAATAGTGCCGTGTTTGTGGCCTTTAGGAACTGAAACTTCCTCTGATATATTCTGGAAATGGATAAAGTCGCGCGTTTTTACTGCACCATAAGTAAACTCTCGATATTCGTCAAAATAAATAAGATAATCTTCCCCTACTTTTTCAACGGTAGGTCCCTCTACAAAACATTGTGTAAATGTATCCGATGATTTTGAATAGGGACCAGTAGCTGACTTAGCAAAAGCCACCTTCAGATTGCGATTTGGACGGGTATTATCCTTAAAAACAAGGACAAAATCATTTTTTCCTCTTTTTACAATCGTGGCATCAATGGAGCTGAATCCCGGATCATAAAGTAGTTTGGTCTCTGAAATTGTTTTAAAATCCTTGGTCGTAATATAATATAATCGATGATTATTATCTTCTTCTTCAATTCCTTTCGGAAATTTAAAAGGAACGCACGAAGCCCACACCACTACATATTCCTGCTTCTCATCGTCGTAAAAGATATCGGGTGCCCAGACATTTATGGTTGATGGTTCATTTTTCATTACTGAAATCATTTGTGGTTCCGACCAATGAATTAAATCTTTCGATTCGGCATATCCAAATCCAAGATCGCCTTTCCAACTTGAGGTCCATACTAAATGAAAAACTCCATCAGGACTTACCGTTATGGAAGGATCACGCAGTACAAGCTCATTTCCTATGCTTGGTTTTAACCATACGCCGGGTATAGTATCCCAGTTTAAACCATCTTCGCTGTATATAAAACGAAGTCCTTCATTTGCAGGCTCGTGAAATGAAGTTGATACATATACTTCCTTGTTTACCTTGCACGACTGGAAAACAATGACCAGAGCTAATAATAATTTAAACCATTTTACCATCGCAACAAACGTTCAAAACTTGAATGAAAAATCAACATTACTTTCTTTATACTTTACTTAGAGACGAAACTTATAACAAAAAGTACTCAAAACGAAATATTAGAAAAAAACACATTTGTAACTAATTGATTATATGACTAAAAAATATTATTTATTTTTTTTGAGTACAGTTTTTTTTGGGGAATCGTCTTAAAAGCAATTAACCACAATTTAAATTTAAAATTTTTTACGTTATGAAAAAACTACTCTTATTCGTGCTTATGGGTTTGTCAGTAACCGCCTTTGCACAATTACAATCTAACAAAACAGCTGCTAAACTGGGATATCAGGGAGCAGTGGACTTAGGAAATGGTGACAAGAAATTCTCGCTCAATTTTAATTCTACTTTTGCTACCTTACCTTATGGAAGTTTAGCAAACGATGGCAAAGGACTTTTCTGTGTTGTATTATCCTCGGAAGCCCCTGTTGGAAAAGTTACCCCTATTAATAATAAAAAAGCAGATAACTGGGGATCAAACTGTAACGTTTACAAAATGATGAACATCCAGTCTATGTTAGATTTTTCTGTTGATACAACAAAAAAAATCTACAATTCTGCTCAACAATTCTGGAGACCAACAAACTGTATTGTTAATGTTCCAACACTTACAAGCGATACAGATCAGGTTCTTGCAGTTTACCCGGGTATGTACAAAAAAGTAAACCTTGGATTCCAGGTAAGTATTGACGGTGGTGGATTGAAGTCGGATGTTAGCTTTGAACTTATGACAGCTGACAAAGGAACAACCGGCAAAGCTGCAACCTATAAAATGATTGTTAGCGTTGGTTCACAAGTTCTATTCGGTTATTCACCTCTAGCAACAACATTAACAATGGATACTGCTGCTACAGCAAATGTAGAATCTTACAGAGCTTTACTTGGAAACAATAATTTATGGATTATTGATAATGTGTACACTACTACCCTTGATACAACTTTTGTAAGAGAAAAAATCAATATTGCTGAAAAATTGGGTGTTACACCCGGCTTCTTTAATGGTAAGAAAATTTATGTAACCTTATATTCTCCAGGAACAGGATCTAACATTGAACCAGGCACATACGACCCTGTAATTGCAATTGACAATGTTGAAGGTACATATGCTGCAGCTGCGTGGGCAGTTCCAACCGGGGTTGTTGCCAATTCAATAGTTGACCACAATGATGGTTCCCCTGTACTTGACACAAATGGTACTACCGACTATAGTGCAGGAACTCCTGTCAGCGTTACTGCCGATACTGAGACTCCTATCAAAATTTACCTTACAAGCTTAAACAGAGCTGCTGTTTTAGATATTACAGAAGCTAATGATGGTGGTGCTCACAATTCAAAATATTCATTTGCAGCAACCGGTGCTGTAAAAGCCAAAGATGCAACTGGAAATTACACAGTTGATGTTCCTTACACTTACACAGCATCAGACGGAACTACTAAATTTGATCTTAAAATTGATGCTCCTGCAAATTATGGAATTGTAAACGATACATTGGAAGTTTCAATTAATGTAAATGTAGCTGAAGGTGCAACATCTGCAGAAAGACTTGAAATTACAAACGGACAACGTTTCTGGTACGATGTTTCTGCGATTGGAGTTGCTCCAAATGCAGTTCCTCAAATGGGAGCCAATGCAGTAAGAGTTTCAACTCTAAACAGCAACATATACACATTTAATGCAACAAAAAATGTATCAGTAACAAATCTTGCCGGACAAACGGTGACAATTGTAAGTGCTGAAACAGCCAAAAAAGGTATTCCAGTATTACAAGGTGCATATATCGTGAAAACAGGCGACTTTGTACAGAAAGTTGTTGTGCAATAATACATACAATAAATTCAACAACAAATACCCCGAAAAAAAAATCTTCGGGGTATTTTTTTGTCTTAAAACACAGTACAGAAGACAGTTTTTCAGCGTCATGAATCAAAACAGAACATTTTATTCATGAAAAAACTTTTATTTTTTTTACTTCTGATTTCAGTCTTTGGTCTTCAGGCGCAAAACCGTGGACTAACCAATAACACAACCAGCAAATTCAGCAAAATGACTGCGACTAATATCGATGCAGTACATTTTACCAAAGGTTTTTGGGCCGAACGTTTTGAGGTTTTCAAAGACACTATGATATTGTCGATGTGGAATACTCTCAACGACACCACACTCAGCCACTCTTATCAAAATTTCCAGGTGGCAGCCGGCGAATTGAAAGGCCGTCACCACGGACCTCCATTTCACGATGGTGATTTTTATAAATGGTTCGAAGGCGTTGCATCCATTTACGCGGTAACCAAAGAACCAAAACTGGATTCTTTGATGGACAAAATTATTGCAACCATAGCCAAAGTACAACGTGCAGATGGATATATTCACACTCCTGTGGTCATTTCAGAAATGAATCAGGGAATTGATAGTCATAACGAAGAACAGGTTGTTACTGGAACCAATGTCGGGAAAGCCAATGACAAAGCATTTGAAAATCGATTGAATTTCGAAACATACAATCTGGGACATTTGATGACTGCTGGCTGCATTCACAAAAGAGCAACAGGCAAAACCACTTTGTTCAATATTGCCATCAAAGCCACAGACTTTTTATGCCATTTTTACGAAACAGCTTCGGCTGAACTGGCCCGAAATGCCATTTGTCCATCGCATTATATGGGAGTTGTGGAAATGTATCGCGAAACCAAAAATCCGCGCTACCTGGAATTGTCGAAAAACCTGATTGATATTCGTGGGATGGTTGAAAATGGAACTGATGATAATCAGGACAGGATTCCTTTCCGCAAACAATATCAGGCCATGGGACATGCCGTTCGTGCCAATTATTTATATGCCGGTGTAGCCGATGTTTATGCCGAAACCGGTGAAGAGCAATTGATGAATAACCTCACCAGCATTTGGTCGGACATTGTTAATCGAAAAATGTATGTAACAGGTGCATGTGGGGCTTTGTACGACGGAACTTCACCTGACGGAACTTATTATCGTCCGGACAGCATTCAAAAAGTGCATCAAAGTTATGGTCGCGCTTTTCAGTTACCAAATGCAACGGCTCATAATGAAACTTGCGCAAATATAGGAAACATGTTGTTCAACTGGCGCATGCTACTATCGACAGGAGATGCAAAATATGCCGAAATTGTTGAAACTGCGCTTTACAACAGTGTCATGAGCGGGATTAGTCTGGACGGAAAAAGATTTTTCTACACCAATCCAATGCGTATTTCTGAAGATTTCCCATACACCATGCGTTGGTCGAAAGAACGCGAAGTTTATATCAAAAAGTGTAATTGCTGTCCTCCAAATACGGTACGTACATTGGCTCAGGTGCAGGATTATTTATATTCTGTTTCCAAAAATGGAATCTACTTTAACCTTTACGGTGGTAGCACGCTGAATACCGCTTTGGAAGATTCAAAAGATTTTGTAAAACTTACGCAAACAACCGAATATCCATGGGAAGGCAATATCAGAATTGCGATTGATGCAGCGCCTAAGAAAAAAGCAGTTTCGTTTTTCCTTCGCATTCCGGAATGGTGTCAAAAAGCAACAATCAAAGTAAACGGACAGGAATTTACATCAAAAAACAAATCCAATAGTTATACTGAAATCAATCGCATTTGGAAAAAAGGTGATGTTGTGGAAGTCGTATTGGACATGCCGGTGGTATTATTAGAATCTAATCCATTGGTTGAAGAAACCCGCAATCAAACCTGTGTAAAACGTGGCCCGATAGTATATTGTTTGGAAGGAAAAGATGTGGAAGGTGGAAAAAGCATTGATGATGTGATGATTCCGGCAGATATTAAACTGATTCCGAAGAAGACGGACGTGGATGGATTCCCGGTTGTTGAACTCGAAGGAGTTGCCAAACTTTCAAATCAGGCATCATGGAAAAACACCTTGTATCGTCCGGTTTCAGCGCAACAGGAAAATGTAAAAATTAAACTGATTCCGTATTATGCCTGGGGAAATCGTGGAAAAATGGATATGACGGTTTGGATGCCATTGGTAAAATAAAAATATCCACCCCTAACCCCTAAAGAGGAATTGAATTACTAATTCTACAAACTCAAAATAACATGCTTAAGCTATTCAAACATACATTTTCCAAAGCCCCCTTTTGGGGGTTGGGGGTTTCTATATTTCTTTCTTTATCGTCATTTGCTACTGACATCTATGTGTCCCCTACTGGAAAAGATACAAACGATGGTAGCTCTGCTTATCCTAAAGCAACACTTTCTTCAGCATTACGTCAGGCTCGCGAGCTGAGAAGACTAAATGTAGAAGGAATTGAAAACGGCATTAATATCATTTTAAAAGCAGGAACGTATAATTTCTACGAACCACTTTACGTTCGTCCTGAAGATAGCGGAACTACTCAGTCGCCCACCAACATCATAGGAGCAGCAGGCGAAAAAGTAGTTCTTAGTGGTGGTATGACCATCAATAACTGGAAAAAATCCGGCAAATTGCTGGTAGCAGATGTTCCGGATTTTAATGGACGTCCCATCGACTTTCGCCAGTTTTGGGTGAATGGCAAAAAAGCTGTTCGTGCACGCGATGTGGCTGATTTTGAAAAAATGGCTCGCATTATCCGAAACGACAAAGTTAATCTGGAACTTTGGGTACCTGCAAAAGCGGTAAAAGCCATTCAGAAAGCGCCTTACGCCGAAATGGTTTTGCATCAGATGTGGGCAGTTTCATTTTTGCGCATAAAATCGATTCGAATTCAGGGCGATTCAGCTGCAGTAACTTTCCACAATCCGGAAAGCAAATTACAATTCGAACGTCCGTGGCCACAACCCATGATAGGAGATGGCGTAAATTCACCTTTTTATCTGACGAATGCCATCGAACTACTCGACCAACCGGGCGAATGGTATCACGATATCAAAACGCATAAACTTTATTATTTTCCACTTCCGGGTGAAAAAATAGAAGAAGCTGTTGTTCCAACAATTGAAACGCTTGTTCAAGTAGAAGGCACCAACGACAGACCGGTTGAAAATGTATTTTTCAAAAATATCACTTTCAGTTACACAACCTGGATGCGTCCGTCTGAAAAAGGACACGTGCCACTTCAGGCCGGCATGTACATGACGGAAGCTTACAAACTTCGTCCGTCTATTGACCGTGTCGACAATCATAAACTCGACAATCAGGGTTGGTTAGGAAGAGCCGCGGCAGCAGTCACCGTTTCCGGAGCTGAAAATATCAACTTTGATAACTGCAATTTTGAACATCTGGGATATTCGGGTCTTGATTATATCAACGGAACACACGGAGGGGAAGTCGAAAGTTGCGTATTCAGCGATATCGCCGGCAATGGATTAGTTGCGGGGAGCTTCTCTCCTCCTTCACTCGAAACTCATTTGCCATATATCCCTACGGATTTACGCGATGTATGTTCCGGTCTGATTATCAGCAATAATCTATTTACAGATGTAACCAATGAAGATTGGGGTTGCGTTGGAATAGCTGCAGGTTATGTTTCCGGTTTCAAAATTCTGAGCAACGAAATCCATGAAGTTTCTTATTCTGGCATCAGTTTGGGTTGGGGCTGGAATCGCAATCTGGTTTGCATGAAGAATAATCTGGTCAAAGGCAATAACATTTATCATTATGCCAAGCACATGTATGACGTGGCTGGTATTTATACGTTGGGAGCTCAACCCGGAACGTTGATTACCGAAAACTGGGTGCACGATATTTATCATCCTTCCTATGTGCATGACCCGCATCACTGGTTTTACCTTTATACCGACGAAGGTTCGTCATACATTCGTGTAATAAATAACCGAACGGATAGTGTGAAGTTTTTGAAAAATGCGAATGGTCCCGGCAACATTTGGGAAAACAATGGGCCAATGGTGAATGATAGCGTGATGAAAAATGCGGGAAGAGAATACTAATTAAAAATGAGCAAATTAATTTTTAATTTGATTATTTCTATATCTGAGTATCAAATCCAATTTTTCTTCTCAATTTCTCAAACTAAATTTTGTCTGACTGTAATTCAGCTAAGGTTTTATTAGCTTAAACAAGAGCATTTTTATTGATATCATTTTGGTCTGAAAAAACTTTTTCGAGATACAATTTCAAGTCATTGATTTCTAATTTTAGATGACTATTCAATGTCCTGAAAGCATCGCAACAGCTTGTTCGGTGAAGGCAAAAGGAACATATCTTGAATCACAGCAACCTGATGACGCGATTTGCGACCTCAGGTTCTTCCATTCTTCTGGATTAAGTTCAAACATAAAATCACTTGGAAAACGTTTCATATTACGTCTTACTGATTCCTTAAACCTTTTAGTTTCCGCTCCATAAAGTTCTGCCAAATCAAAATCGAGCATCACTTTTGGCCTCTAATTTCATAAATTCGGTTTTGAATATGTTCTAATTCCATCATATTAAATCAGGTTGTATAAAAAATTTATACCAGAGAGAATCATTTGCAAATATATTATTATAAGCCTTTAATTGATAACCAATTAATCAAAATCATTACAAAAAGTTATAATTTACGTCCATCTATTTAGGACAAGCCTCAATTTTCAATTTAGAATTTAATGTATGAAACATACAATATTTTTACTTTTACTTATGTCGTTGACACAACTTTCACAAGCTCAAACCTGGATTTGGTATCCGGGCGATTATGAAATCTGGTTGGCTAACCAAATGAATAACCGTCGTACCGAGCGTGGTGCTTTTTTTCCTCATTTCTGGAAAATGGACAGTCATTACGTGTTGGTTGAATTCAGTAAAAAAGTTGATTTAGCTACTGATGAAGAAATTGAAATTGCGGTTGAGGGAAAATTCAATATCAAACTGGATGGGAAATTACAATTCGGGATGCCGAAAAAATTTATCGTTCCAGCAGGCAAACACAGTCTAAACATCAAAGTTTGGAATCAGGCGACTCCACCTTGTATTTTCGTAAATGGAAAAAACATTAAAACGGATAGCAGTTGGAAGGTAACTTACGAGGATAAAGAATGGATAGACGAAAGTGGAAAAGCCAGCGACACTTCGGCTACTATCTACATGGCTGCTGAAGGTTGGGCTGATTTCAATACAGCCGATAAACTTCCTTCTAAATATAAACTCGCCACCGAAGAACACAAAGCTGTCAGCGTAACTGCAGTTCCCGGCGGACAATTAATTGATTTTGGCAAGGAAACTTTTGGATATTTGCGTTTTCATTTGCTTTCAGGAAAAGGGAAAATCAATATTTATTATGGCGAAAGCAAGGAAGAAGCGTTGGACACAAAGTATTGCGAAACGCTGGATCAATTGACAGTTGTTGGAAACAATGTAACCGATGAAGCATTGGCAAGCACATCGAAAAATGAGCATTTTTATACTTTGGCCAACAGCAAAGCATTTCGTTACGTCTACATTACCAAAGATGCCGGAGTTGATTTCAAAGAGCTCAGCATGTTGTATGAGTTTAAACCCGAGAATCAAAGAGGTTCGTTCCGTTGCAACGACGATGAAGTAAACAAAATGTGGGAAGTAGGTGCTTACACCATGCAACTGACCACCCGTGAGTTTTTTATCGATGGCATTAAACGTGACAGATGGACCTGGAGTGGCGATGCGTATCAAAGCTATCTGATGAATTATTATCTGAGTTTTGATGAGCAAACAGTGCGCAACACCATTTGGGCTTTGCGTGGAAAAGACCCGGTGACAAGTCACACAAACACCATTCTGGATTATACTTTTTTCTGGTTCCTGAGTATTTACGATTATTATATGTACACCGGAGATCAGCACTTTATCTCGCAGGTTTATCCGCGCATGCAAAGCATGATGGATTATGTGTTGGGACGTACTAATCAGGATGGAATGGTGGAAGGACTTACCGGCGATTGGGTATTTGTGGATTGGGCTGATGGATTTATGGATAAACACGGCGAGCTTTCTTTCGAACAGGTTTTGTTTACAAAAAGTCTGGAAACCATGGCGCTGTGTGCAAAACTGACAAACAATGCTGAAGACCAATCGAAATATGAAAAAATTTCAGTCGATTTGCGTGCGAAATTACTACCCGCATTCTGGAACGAAACAAAAAAAGCACTGGTTCATAATCGATTGAATGGAATGCCGCAGGAACAAATTACGCGTTACGCCAATATGTTTGCCGTTTTCTTCAATTATCTGAGTCCGGAACAAAAACAGGAAATCAAAAACTCGGTTTTACTCAACGATTCAGTGATGAAAATCAGCACGCCATACATGCGTTTTTACGAACTGGAGGCACTTTGTGCACTGGGAGAACAAAAACAAGTGATGAAAGAAATGAAAGATTACTGGGGAGGCATGATTCGCGAAGGAGCTACTTCATTCTGGGAAAAATACAATCCTGAAGATAAAGGAGTACAGCACCTGGCTATGTATGGTCGTCCTTACGGAAAAAGTCTTTGTCATGCCTGGGGAGCCAGTCCGATTTATTTATTGGGTAAATATTATCTCGGAATTCAACCAATGAAAGCCGGTTTCAAAGAATTCAGCATCAATCCAACTTTGGGAGGATTGAAATGGATGCAAGGAACAGTTCCAACTCCAAACGGTGAAATCAAATTATTTATGGACACCAAAACCATTAAAGTCACTGCCACCGAAGGCAAAGGTTATCTTACTTTTACCAGCAAATCGAAACCAAAAGCTTCAAAAGGAATGATTGAGAAGTTGGACGGAAACAAATACCGCTTGATGGTTGATGGGAAAGAGGAAGTGGTGGTAAGATACAGATAGTGAAAGGTTGTTTGTGAAATAAAAGGAAAGCACACCTCATAAATTTACAAGGGAACTTTATATGTAAATCCATTGTCTTTGCTTCTAAAAATTTCGGAACGTTGACCTAACAGGTTTTTAAACCTGTTAGACCTTTTTTATAAGTTTGCCAATATCATTTCTGTTGCTATTTCTTCATTCTCTTCAATTGCCACTTCCACAGCTCGTTTAGCTGTTTCGAGCAGTTGCTCCGATTGCTTTTTGAGCCTGAAACTCTCTGAAACTAATGAGGCTATTTTTTCCTGAATTTGTTTGTCGATAATTGGAATCGGGATATTTTGAAATTCAGTTTTATTAATCGCTGTGAGAATAGTTCCAGAACAACTCTTTCTAAGGATATTCTGTATTGGCTCTGATTTGAATAAAACCAATAATGTTTCTGAATTGATTTTGTTTGAGCTAATAATATAAAAACCTGTTGAGCAAAGTGCATTATCATATTCTTCAGTTACTAGAGCACAACTGTCTAATGAACCTTCAATTGAAGAAATTATTACATCATTGGTATTTACTTTTCGTCTTGCTCTTGTTGGTAATTCACTACCGAGAGCTATTGTACAACCTTTTATATCACCTGTTTTCCCAATGTTCGCCAACTCTATATATTTGTATTCGGTATTGTCTTTTGGTGTGTAGTTAATATCCTTTTGTTTGCAAGCGACTTCTATTGATTCATATCCATTTGGATAATTGCAAATCAAATCAATGTAATCTTCATATTTCTTCTGATAATACTCCGCATCCAATCTGCCTGAACTCAAAAAAGATTCTTTAAAACTCTTTATATTGACGGCTTCTGTTGTTGGTTCAAAGCTGTTTAATCCTAAGGTTTCGAGTAAAAGGGTTTCGGCATATGAATATGCTCTATTTGATTTATGTTTATTTTGTTTGGCATTTTCGACCAAGAAATTTACTCGAACTTGAAAGTGTTTCGAAAATACAGGCAATGGTATTTCTCGAACTCGCCACAAAGCAATTCCTTGCTGCACCATACCTGTTTGATTCCTTTCTATCCAATCTTGACCAACTTTGGAATTTAAATATACGAGAACAACAGTTGGTGAAATTTCCGAACGTTCGAATTTTATTCGAGCAACATCTTGATCAATGTTTGCTGGTAGAACATCTGATCCTACAATTGCGCATAGACCAATAGTTCCGCGGGTTGATAAAATTAAATCATTTTTTTCTAATGATGAACGTTTGTTATTATCATCAACCCATTTGGCGATTCTATCAGCACCATTATCATTTGCAAACCACCCTTTCGCATTCTTGGCTGTCAAATGACGAATTGGTGAATTTTCGTCTACCTCATGGTAACCATGTTGTCCATCTGTAATAAAAGCAATTTGACCTAGTTGTATGTTTTTAAATTTAGTTCTATTTAAATCTTCGTTGATATAATCTTTTTTGAAATACTGACTATCTAGTCTAAACACATCATTTTCACAATGCACTTTAGACTTGTTAATCTCACTTATCTCCAGCCCTTCCAACAAAGCCTTATACTTTGCTTCATCGAAAGGGCTATTTAAAAAAAACTAAGCTGCTCTTTCTTAGCAAATTCTGCAAAAGCTTCGGCTATTCCGTTGTGGGTTTGCCCGTCGTGGTTAAACAGGTCGTGTTTTACTATTAGGTGGTCGTGGGTGTCCAATACATATTCGTCCAGATCTTTCACCGTGTTTACATAGCTTACTTCCGGTTCTTTGAGTTCCATTTCGGTTTGAATGGGTTGTGGAACTTCCGGTTTTACTTTATAAATGGTAGGAATATCACGCTTGCGGATGTATATTTTTTCACCGCTATTATCTTTGGTTGGTTCCTGCATGGTGGCAAAGAAAATAGGATAATCATCCACTTTGGGGCATAACTTATCGTCCCATTTCTGCACCAGCATTACAGAGGTTTTAGTGCCTGTGTGCGGTTTAAACACATTACCATGCAACCCTACTACACCCAAAATGCGGCAACGCTCGGCTATAAATTCACGGATTTGTTTGTCGCTGCTATTATTGAACCTGCCCTGTGGTAATACAATAGCCATACGTCCACCGGGTTTCAGGAAATCGAGATTACGCTCAATAAACAGTATATCACGCCCAACGGCTGTTTGATATTTGCCCGCTGAGTTTTTGCCCAATTCATATTTGGATATAATCCGGCTTTCTTTAATATCACCTGCAAAGGGCGGATTCGCCATCAGAATGTCGAACTGGAAATCGCGGTTGTTGTTCTTTACAGTCCGCAGTTTCTTGATATTTGTCCAACCTCTGCCATACACATCCTGCCAATCACCATCAGTTGTTTTCTCGTCCCACCGTTCCCAGTCGAGCGTGTTCAAGTGCAGTACGTTGGTTTGACCGTCGCCGGCAATCAAGTTCATGGTTCGGGCAACACGCACCGTTTTTTCATCAAAATCAATGGCAAATACTTTATCGTTTACATAATCGGTACAGCGGGGAGGTTTTTGTTCCAGCGTAAACAAATGACTTTGTTCCAGTCCCAGGTCTGTAAAGATTTGTTTCCAAACATGGAAAATGGTGTGAACCGGGAAGCCGCAACTTCCGGCTGCCGTATCTATCATGGTTTCATGCTCTTGTGGATTAAGCATTTTTACACACATATCAATCACGTATCGCGGTGTGAAGTATTGTCCTTTTTCGCCCTTCGAGCTTTTGCCAATAAGGTATTCGAAAGCATCGTCCACCACATCGAGATTGCTGTTAAAAAGCTTCACGTCTTGCAACGACGAAACACAAACAGACAAGTGAGAAGCGGTAAGTTCAATCTTGGCATCTTCGGAAAACACGCCCGACCACTTTACTTTAGCCCGATTGAAAATGGCTTGAATTTTATCTTTCAGCTCCGTTTCTGTATCGCCATAATTACGAAATTCGAGATAACGTTTCTTATCACGCCCCGATTCCATTTCGTCAAACAACTTCGTAAATATCAATTTAAACAATTCCTCAAAAGCATCAACCCCTGCACCTGCCAATACTTCATCTTCCATTTCAAGAATAAGATCTTTCAACGATTTACGCTCGTTAACCAACTTATCCTTTTTGATTAAGTCGTCAATATTCCAGCGTTCCGAAAGAATGTCGGATAGCTTTTCAGTAACTTTGGGAATACCGGGTAAATCTTCAAAGTAGTTTGGATCTTTGCGGTGATAATACGAAATAGAGTCGCCATTACTCCACACACCAATGGGCGCACCTGTTCCATTGCAATAGCTTTTCAGTTGCTCTTTCCCATCTTTAAGTTTTGGTTTCTTTAGTTCAACAATAATATAGGGCGAAAGCGTTTTTTCGCGGTCGAATATCACAATATCAGCCCGCTTTTTTTCACGCCCAAACGACACTGAATACTCCACCTCCATACGGGTGGCAGGATAACCATAATCATCCATCAATACTTGTAAATACAATTGCCGGATAACTTCCTCGGGCGTTAGCTTAATTTCCTTTTTGCGCACCAAACATTCGGCATAAGGAACAGAATTTCCTTTACTGTCAGTCCGTTCTTTTATACGTTGTTCTAATTTTTGTTGTTCAGTGAGGGTGAATTGAGTAAGCTTGTAATTGGAATCTTTGAGAATTTCGGCAAGAGTCATGACTTTAATGTGGGGTTTATATGGTTAGTGCATTACACTAATTGCCCTCAGATTTTACCCACAAATAAAAAGCGTGGACTAAATCCTTACCCGCGCTCAGGCCCTAGGACGGCCACTCACAACGATAAGTCAAAAGCCCACGCCGTTTGGCGTGAGCATCTTGCTTATTGAATCTGTTGTGAGTTCGCAAAAAAGAAATTTCCTAGGTTTCGAGCGCGCGAACAATAGCAGAATGCTATTTATATGTTTTTAAATCAGTTTGTTTTTTACTATATTTTTATTTTTCTAATTCATATTCATCCGTTGGTTCACTGGCAATGTCATTATTAATTGCCGTACTGTTTTTATAAAGTATTTCCGGATCCAAATCAGCTTCGTTATCCCATACAATGCTATCAAAACTTACTCTCACGGTATTGAACATAGACACAGCTTTTAATTCCTGAAATATACCTGTTTCTAGGTATGGTTTCATGTCAAACAGCCTTGTTTCTCCATTGGCAAATGTAAGAATCAACTGAAAATCCGATATAGGTTGCACTTTTATAATAGCCAAATACATATGCTTCTATTTTAATGCTTCTATTTTAAACGGTTTTTCTCCATTTTGACAGAGGTTCCAGTTTGCTATCAATTCTTCCTGATGAATTTCCATCCAGGCCAACACCAATCTTAATTGTTTTGTTGGAATTTCACCTTCCAAAATTTCGAAATTAAAGATATTAATAACAGTAACAAAATCATTGTAATAAACGTGAATATGAGCCGGATTATGCTCCTTAGGGGCATAATACATCCGAATAATAATTCCGAAAAACATGGATATTGTTGGCATGATTTTCTAATTTGTTTTGCAAATATATAAGTAATAAGACTATTTTGCAATTTTATGAACATGAATTCAACAAATATCTTTTGAATAATCGTTACAGTCTGGTGACACTGAAAGAATTGAGAAAAGAATATTCGGTTTCTGATAAATAGAATCGATTTGTAATTGAGTACAAAACCCCTTTTTTAAGCGTCTTTTCAGTAAATATTTTCCCATTACTTTTGAGAAGTTTAAAGTATGAAATTCAAAGGTTTAGTTTTATTTTTTCTATTGTTTGTAATCGTTGGCATAAATGCCGAAAATATCCGCATTTACTCCTATCCCGGAGCTTCTAACCGGGTCGAATTCGGAGTTGACATATTAAGTAAATCCCTCAAAAACAACGGATACAGCGTAAATTTAAAACCACAAACGAGAAAAGACAGAACGATTTGGGTATTCGAACAAAGCGATAAGAACGCGGCCAAACAACTCAAAAAACTTCGTGTTCAACTGCCACAAAATCTCAAAAAAGAAGGGTTCAACATACAAACAAAAGGAAATACGACGATCATTTGCGGAGCGGATGGAAACGGCGTGATATACGGCTGTCGCGAAATAATCGATCGGTTGGAAAGATCAAGAAAACTGGATTTGCCGGCTTCACTTACCGATGCTCCCGAGATGGTATTGCGCGGCACATGTATTGGTGTTCAAAAACCCACTTACCTACCCGGGCGCACAGTGTACGAATATCCGTATACTCCCGAAAATTTCCCTTGGTTTTACGACAAGGAAGAATGGGTGAAATACCTCGACATGCTGGTCGAAAACCGCATGAACTCCCTCTACCTATGGAACGGACATCCTTTTGCCTCATTGGTACGTCTAAAAGATTATCCGTTTGCCGTGGAAGTGGACGACGAAACGTTCAAAAAGAACGAAGAAATTTATACTTTTCTAACTCAGGAGGCTGATAAACGCGGAATTTTTGTGATTCAGATGTTCTATAATATCATTGTTTCAAAACCGTTTGCCGAACATTACGGAATAAAAACGCAGGACAGAAACCGCCCTATCACACCATTAATAAGCGATTATACCCGCAAAAGTATTGCGGCCTTTGTCGAAAAATATCCGAATGTGGGCTTGCTTATCACATTAGGCGAAGCCATGGACACGTACGAAGATGACGTGAATTGGTTCACAAAAACCATTATTCCCGGCGTAAAAGACGGACTGAAAGCGTTGGGACGCACCGACGAACCGCCGATTATTCTGCGCTCGCACGACACGGATGCCAAACTGGACATTGAAGCGGCAAAACCATTGTACAAAAATCTCTACACCATGAGCAAATACACCGGCGAAAGTCTTACGACCTATCAGCCGGGTGGTCCGTGGTCGCAAACCGACCGCGATTTGGCCGACCTTGGAACGGTTCACATCAGCAATATTCATATTCTGGCCAATCTGGAACCGTGGCGTTACGGTTCTCCCGATTTTATTCAGAAAACCGCGATTGCCATGCACGACGTAAAACATGCCAATGCACTGCATCTTTATCCGCAGGCTTCGTTTTGGGATTATCCTTTTACAGCGGATAAATTGCCGAACGGTCAGCGCGAAAAGCAGATTGATCGCGACTGGATATGGTATAAAACATGGGGACGATACGCATGGAATTGTCATCGCGACAGAACAGACGAAATCGAATACTGGAACAATCAGTTGGGCGATTTTTATGGAATCAGCGATGCTAATGCCCGAAAAATACAACGCGCTTACGACGAAAGCGGCGAAATTGCGCCAAAATTGTTACGCCGTTTCGGAATCACCGAAGGCAACCGCCAGACCTTGTTATTGGGTATGTTTATGAGCCAGTTGGTCAATCCGTACAAATACAAAATCTATCCCGGATTCTACGAAAGTTGCGGTCCTGAAGGCGAAAAACTGATTGAATACGTGGAAAAAGAATGGAAACACGAACCGCACTCGGGCGAATTGCCGCTGGATATAATTGCACAGGTCATAGCACATGGCGACAAAGCCATTGCGGCCATCGATTCGGTGGAAGGAACCGTGACCAAAAACAA
This sequence comes from Paludibacter sp., assembly GCA_003250325.1. Lineage (GTDB taxonomy): Bacteria > Bacteroidota > Bacteroidia > Bacteroidales > Paludibacteraceae > Paludibacter. Next base: position 3,439 of record QKGU01000247.1, on the reverse strand, counting down.
AGCAGAATTTGAACGGCTACGAAACGACATGCATTGCTACCGTGAGTTTGCATGGTTCTTCAACAACAAGGTGAAAGCGGCCAAACTTGTTCTCGATTACCAATGGGGAAAAGATATTAAGAAGCTGGACGAAGCCATTCCTTTTTTGGAAGAAAGTCTGGAGCATTACAAAAAACTGGTGGATCTAACGAAAGATAATTATTTATACGCCAACAGCATGCAGACCTCTCAGCGACGAATTCCGATTGGAGGCGACGATGGTAAAAACAAAACATGGGCGGAATTATATGTTTATTATCAGAGAGAGTTATCCAACTTCAGGAATAATCTGGCTTTGTTGAAGTCAAAACGCAGCAACAATTTCCAGCAAACAGCGCCAATAAACAGTCTGACAAATGCCGATATCAATATCCTCACTCCTAATGTTCAACAGATAACATTAGAGCCGGGCATTTCGCTATACAACGATATGGAATCGGATGTGCAGGAGATTGCACCCGAACTTATCGGATTAAATGCATGGACTTTAAATGCGGCAAACCAAAGTGATAACGGAACCACCGTAGAATTCACGTCCACAAAACCGGTAAAATTGCTCGTTGGCTATTTCCGCGACGATCAGAAAAAGTTCGCCAAAGCGCCGACACTCGAAACCGATGCCGCCGCCAATCTTTACGGACAGGCCGACCCTGTTATTCGCAACGCCATGAAAGTAGACGATCTGCCTGCTATAAACGTACATACATTCAAATTTAAAGCAGGGCAAAACAAATTATTATTGCCCAAAGGATATTGCCTTATTCTTGGTTTTACGACTGATGAGATTGTTGCACGAAACGCGGGATTAACCGGCGAAGGTGACGAAGAAACAATGGACTGGATGTTTTATTGAAAGCCTGAAGGGTTTTAATGTGAATAACCGCGGGTGAAACCCACGGAAATCAGATACATAGAGAACAGCCCGGAGTGGGCTGAACATTCCAAAATGATATTCAACCACTTCGTGGTTGTAGAGATATTAGTTGTAATGTCCGTGGGTTTTACCCACAGTTATTCAAATTTAGCCATTTTGTGGCAAAGACTCAGTTTATAATCGTCATGAAAATACAATTCTCACTTTTTATTCTATTTATTTCAGCGGTTTTATCAGCTCAAACGACTCCCCTCTCAGGAAATAATAATTCCTTTTCCCCTCTCATAAAGGAGAGGGTGTCAGAAGGACGGGTGAGGTCGGAAGGAGTCGGGGGTGAGGTCGTTTCCCAAACCACCATGGCTGAAATCTATGAACAGGTAAAAACTCCCTACAAATATGGTTTGGTGGTTGCGCCGACAGATAATTACCATAAAATGGATTGTCCGACTGTTTTCCAAAAAGACGGAAAATGGTACATGACTTTTGTAATTTACAATGGAAAAACAGGCACCGACGGACGTGGTTACGAAACATGGTTGGCCGAAAGTGATGACCTATTGAAATGGGATATCAAAGGCAGGTTATTGTCGTATCGCGATGGAATGTGGGACAGCAGTCAACGCGGTGGTTTTCCTTCATTGCCGGATATGAATTGGGGCGGCAGCTATGAACTTCAACCATATAAAGACAAATATTGGATGACGTATATCGGCGGGCCGACAGCAGGTTATGAACAAGCGCCGTTAAGCATAGGTCTGGCATGGACGGCAGAGAAAAATCTTGGAAAAGCCGTTGAATGGCAATCGGCTCCGGTGCCCATTCTTACCAACAAAGACAAAGATGCTCAATGGTTCGAAAATCTGATTCAGTATAAAAGCACTATTTATTGGGATAAAAAGAAAACACTTGGCGCTCCCTTCGTGATGTTTTACAACGCGGGCGGAGTACATCCGGATACCAAACTCAAAGGCGAACGAATTGGCATAGCCCTGTCGAAGGATATGAAACACTGGAAACGTTATCCGGGTAATCCGGTTTTTGCACACGAGATTCAGGGAATGATTACCGGCGACGCCCAGATTCAGCAGTTTAGCAATCTGTATGTTATGTTTTATTTTTCGGCCTTTAATACCAATAAGCCCTACAAAGCATACAACACGTTTGCATGCAGTTACGACCTGATTCATTGGTACGATTGGCAAGGTGCTGATCTGATTTATCCTTCGAAAAAGTACGATGATCTTTTTGCCCACAAAAGCTACGTTATCAATCACAATGGCGTAGTTTATCATTTTTATTGCGCGGTAAATAAATATGATCAGCGCGGTATTGCTGTTGCTACCAGTAAACCCATGGGACGTTCGGAAATCAATTTCCCAACCCCTGAAGTGAAAGAACGCCGTACCATTATTAGTTTAAAAAATAACTGGAAAACCTGGACAGATAATGACACTTTGAGTGTAAATATCCCGCATAACTGGGACGATTATTACAGTTATCGCCAGTTGACACACGGAAATTTACACGGAACGGCGACCTACACAAAGAAATTCACCGTGCCCAATGCAGGTAGTGACAAACAATATTTCATTCGCTTCGAAGGCGTTGGTACTTATGCCACCGTTATTCTGAACGGGAAAAACTATGGGCGTTTTCTTAGCGGACGAACTACTTTTACGATAGATGCTACTGAGGCAATAAAACCCGGAGCAATCAACGAACTTACTGTCGTAGCAGACCATCCATCAATGATTTCTGACATGCCGTGGGTTTGCGGAGGCTGTTCTTCCGAGTGGGGTTTCAGCGAAGGTTCGCAACCGTTCGGTATTTTCAGACCTGTTGTACTGGAAATAACTGATAAGGTGCGCATCGAACCTTTCGGCGTTCATATCTGGAATAATGAGAAATGCGATTCGGTATTTATCGAAACCGAAGTGAAGAACTATTCAAACACGGACGTTGATATCGAAGTAGTAAACAAGTTGAATAACGAAGATGGAATTGGCGTATTCCGACTGCCTGTAAATGTAAAACTAAAAGCTAAAGAATCAAGGTTGATTCGGCAGGCTGCGGCAATTCAAAACCCTCATTTGTGGAGTACTGAAAAGCCTTATCTGTATAAGCTGGCTTCGATGATAAAACGCGAGAATAAAACGACTGACGAAATTACCACCGATTTTGGCATTCGTTCCATTAGCTGGCCGGTGAAACGAAACGATGGTGATGGACGTTTTTATTTGAACGGTAAACCTGTTTTTATCAACGGAACCTGCGAGTACGAGCATCAATTCGGCCAGTCGCACGCCTTTTCGGAAGAAGAAATTTATTCACGTGTAAAACAAATTGAATCGGCTGGTTTCAATGCTTTCCGCGATGCTCATCAGCCTCACAACCTTGAATATCAAAAGTATTGGGATAAAGACGGCATCCTGTTCTGGCCGCAATTTTCGGCGCATATCTGGTACGATACGCCTGAATTTCGTCAGAACTTCAAAACTTTGCTCCGACAATGGGTAAAAGAACGCC
>QKGU01000081.1 GCA_003250325.1 Paludibacter sp. | reverse complement strand
TGTGGTGGTAGCTTTAATAGAAATGCTGTCAGATTCAATATTCAGAACCTGAGAAAGACATTTTTGCATTTCAGGGATATACAGATTTAATTTAGGTTCCTGAGCGCAAATTGTGCAATCCGCATTTCCTAGTTCGTATCCTTTTTCGCGCAAAAGCAGAATTGTTTTCCTTAATAAAATCTTACTATCTATATTCTTAAATGTCGAAGATGAGTCAGGAAAATGAAATCCAATATCTCGAAGGTTAGCTGCACCCAATAAAGCATCACAAATGGCATGAATCAAAACGTCAGCATCTGAATGTCCCATTAAACCTACTGAATGATCTATTTTTATTCCGCCTAACCATAGCTCACGGTTTGGGGCAAAATTGTGTACATCGTAACCAAAGCCAATTCGTGGAATATTCATAAATTGATTTTTTTAGAATTAAAAAAGCGATTGTATCAATCTAGTATTGACTACAATCGCTTAAATTTATTTGTTGATATCACAGGGTTATGACATTAAATATCCTATTGCAAGAAATTAGTCAATCCTACTAAATCAAAAGATAATGAAATGCGCAAAGTACGATCGAGTGGATTTGATTGTGAAGTGGAAATTACATACCCTGCATCCAAAGTAAGAACGTTTAGTTTAAATCCGGCACCTGCAGTAAAGTATTTTCGATTTCCTTTGTATTGACTTTCGTTGTAATAACCACCGCGAACAAAGAATTGATTGTTGTAGGCATATTCGACGCCAACCGACCACATAATTTCTCGCAATTCTTCTTCGGCGCCACCAGGAGCATCGCCAAACGAACGGAATATCCCCGATAACGGAGTCAAAGCAGTATATTCCTGAGAGGTCATGTCATTTTGTGATGGAACCAACAATTTATTCGCGTCGGCATTAACCGTAAAACGGTTGTAATTGTCGATAGGGTAATCAAAAGATGCTCCTAGCCGCATGTTGGTTGGAATAAAATTACTTGTACCTCCCTGATCGTAAGAGATTTTAGAACCGATGTTAGAAATGTTCAATCCAATGCCCAATGTAGCATCTGTGGTTTCTAAAGTGATGGGGGTTTTATAATAAGCTGAAACATCAGCAGCTACAGCTGCTCCAGGAAACATTTCAACATTAGCACTCCCATTTCCCAAATCCGAATAGATAAATCGCAATGTTGCGGCAGCCGATAAATTGTCGGAAAGCATCTGTGAATATGCAACATCGATTGCGTATTCGTTTGGATGTGCTGTGTTTTCTTCGTAGCCAAACTCATTCATCAATTTAATGTCCCCTAATGAGAAATATCTTAAGGATGCACTTACTGCTGAACGTTGAGAAAATTTCCAATATCCGGCAAGATAGGCTAGATCAATGTCTGTAACTAAACTTCTTAACCACGGGGTGTATGACAATGATACACCAGCAGTGCTTTCCATAAATACGTATTTTGATGGATTCCAATACTGAGAGTTAACATCAGGAGCTGTTGCTGCCCCAACATCCCCCATGGCACCTGCACGGGCATCCGGAGCAATTGATAAGGAAGGTACTGCCGTTACAATAGGATTATTTTCTTGAGCCGTAGCATTTAACGTAATGCCGGCTAATATAAACAATACAAAAAGGGCTCTTTTCATTCGGAAATATTTATTTTATGGTACAATATTACTAAAATTAATTAAGAAACAGATTTAATAAACGTGAAAAAATGATTTTATTGTTCAGTAACCAGCATTTTATATGCTTTAGATGTAGTGTCGCTATCGGATGTTTTTATGCTTACACGGTACAAATAAATGCCGGATTGAACTTTGTTGCCATTATTTGTGACAAGATCCCAAGAAATATTATCAGCAGTAGGCTGTGAGAATGACCAAATTTTGCGACCAGACAAATCAAATATATCTACAGTAGTATTGAGTATGGTCTCTGGACGATCATGTATTACTTTTATATACATATTAGGGTCATTCTCATGTTGATAATTGTAAACCCGATAGATTACTGGTGTTAATCCTTTTACAACTTCAAAATCTATTGTTTCAGTTGTTGAATTGTTTTGTAAATCCCATACTCGGAAAGTAAGCGTATGTTTGCCAGCCTCCATTTCGGGCAATTTATAACTTACGATTCCGGAAGTATAACTGTTTGAAGTAGATTCAAAGTAATCATTAAGTATATAAGACTGACTTGGATCCTGATCGACTGTTATCGTTATATCGTGTCCAATTCCACTCCCTACAGTATTAATTCCACTTATATCGCTTAAATTGGCAATGAATAGCGGAGTCTCGTTAACTTTATCTCCAGAAACAAAATTTGAAGAATTTAAGAAAAGATCAGCCTCTGGGCCATCTTTTTCTATAGAATAATTCTTTGAGGTTCCACCGATTGTGAAATTTTCAAAATAACCTTGTGCTTCATAATCGTTCACGTCATCTTGCGCATAATAGTTTATTCTGCCCAAACCATAATTATATTTTATATCTTTAGGGAGCATGAATGAAATACTGAAACTGCCATCTTTAACTTCTGCTTTTCCTGAAAACAATGTGTTAGGACGATCTGAATATGTCATTGCGCCATCATTATGGTTGTTAAGTGTGGTGATTCGCTGAATTTTATCATAGACAACAACCTGAACAGTTCCATTAAAACTTTCGAACTTGTTTCCATTCTCATCTGCGATATATCCTTGAATAGTTGCTACAGATAATGCCCGAAGTGTATCGTTGTCTAAAGCTGGACTTTCGTTTATTTTGTCTGTAATTATATTGTATGTGTTAGGATAGTTGAGCATAATTGCAGGGTCGCCCATGTATACGTAAGATAATTTATTTATCTCTGTTCCAACATTGTTTTTTGCAATTTTTAGAACATCTCCTATTCTCTGATTTTTGCCGTCCTTCTTTTTTAGCAAATTTTCGTTGAAAAGTTTATTTAGAGTCAGATTTTGAGATGCATATACAGGCCTCGCTGCAGATAGAATTCCTATCCCACCTCCAAGTGGGTTAAGTAGTACATGTTCCCCTGCAGAAACAACTTTTACGTCGAATTCCAAGAAATCGCAGGTTGCCCCAATAAAGAGGGGAAGATGCTTGTTAGAAAGTATTTTTACATCGTTAACAGATAAAATTGATTCATTTGATAAACCAGCAGGTCCCGCATGGCCGGTGTAATCAAATACTAATAAGCCTGATCTTAATAAGTTTTGTAAGCGGCTTTTTGCTAAGGGATAACTTTCTCCACTCGCAGAAATCTCTTGTACATATGCATCAAGATATATTTTGTTTACTTGATAGGCTGGATAAAGGCGAGTCATCATAGACGCAATACTATCGGCTTGTTTCATATGCAAAGCTGCATCCCCGTCATCTGCAAGGTAACAGAGTTGATTTTTCCAATTTCCTTTACCCTGATTGTTCATGTAACCTATTGTTTTGTCTACAACATTAGTTGCCTGTTCTGTAGTAGTCACGGGGAAGCGACCTACTCCTATATCGATGAGATTAGCTGGGACATTTGTTCCTTCAATATCATCGAGAAGTCCAAAATAATCGTCTGTCACATAAGAAAGGGTTAGTGATAATGAGTTTTCTGCCTGATATGTAAGAACAAAGTTATCACCCGATGATGGAATCAAATTTCTATTGTCATACGTTCCTCTTCCGAATAAAAGAAGATATTTAGGAATGTCATTTGTGTTTCCGCTTGCAATTGCTGTGTCATACATTTTCTTTAGTGCCCAGCGATAAGCGGTTGCATCCGGAGTTCCTGAAGAGTATTCATTGTAAACTTGCTCAGTTGTAATAACTGCAACAGTTAATAAATCCTTTTCTCTATGAGCTTGAGCAAGTTTCTCTGCCTGATCAAGAAAATCTGGATGAGTAATAATTATAAAATCAACAGATCCAATTCCGTGAACATTTTGATTTGGAACTTGTCCAACAATTTCCGGCTTTGGAAAATTGGTAGAAGCGCTAGGATCAATTGCTAAATATGTGTGCAAGTCACTTCCTAAATCGGTAAAAGAAAGTTTGTTGTTTATGTTTTCTGTTGCTATTTTGTAGATATTTTGTTGGTCAGTTATGTCCCATATTTCTACGTTACTGTTTGCATTCCCCAATAAATAATTATTGTATATATTCATCCCAAGATTGTCAACATTTTGGAATTGCATAGCAGAACCTGACATAAGCAATTGTCTGCGAACATTTATTTCTAAATAGTTTATATATCCGACGGATGTAGAAGTTGGTTGGGAATAAGATACATTTACTACAAAATCATCTGATGTTGGTGTAAAGTTGTAGGTGCCATTTCCTGCTTTGGCTTGTTCATAACTGTCTCCTTCTGTTTTTTTTGATACTGAAAGAGATTTCTCCTGAGTTTGATTTAGCTTTAAGGAGAAAATCGAGGTCGCTGTAGAGCTAGATGCTACATCGAGTCGCATATTGGTTGTATTTGTTTTTAATACATTAGGAAAGCTGAAGTTAAAATTATAAGAGGATGTCGATCCATTAAATTTTTCCCCGTAAAATTCTTTACCAGAGTTGGTGAAATTGTATGAATCTTTCTCATGGACTTGAAAATCATTAAATTCATCAATCGTTTGTATGGTTGGATTATCTGGCAAAGTGATAGTCTTGTTCGTAATCTTTTTTCCTGTTCCAGCATCGGAAGTAACAAAATAATACCCATAATCTGAGTAAGGATTTTGTTGGTGAATAAACATTTGTTTTGAACTATCATAAGTCCATTTTACAGGTCCTTGCGCATAAAACAAAATATAATCGCCAGAGTTGAAAATGCCATCGGTTCCTTTTTGCATACTGATAGCAACTTCAGGTAAATCATCAATCTTCGGAAGTTGAAAACTTTGATTCAGCATTGCTCCTCCATAGCCAAACACTCTTACATTGGCAGGATTGATTCCCATCGAATTCAAATCATCGTAAGTGAGTTTGTAAACTCCGGATTTACTTATTTTAATTTTTATGAATTTTCCTGATGCTAAAACTGAGTGTTCTGAATAGGTGTGTAACTGGGTTGATACAACTTTTTTAGCCTGAGCTTGAGCTGAAATTACCAAATCAAATAATTTGAGTTTTTGTATCTTGCCATCAATATTAGCAAATGGTAAAATGTTTATATCTAAGTATCTCGTGCCAAGTGAAGTGAGAATATCAGAAGTTAATGAAGGAGAATTAGGAACCGAAAACCCTTCGAAAAATGCAGTTTCATTGCTGGTAAGTGGTATATAAACTGGATTTTCTATTTTTACAGAATAAACAAAAGATGGATCACATTCAATGCGATGATTGAAGTAAGGTAATCTGTTTTCGTTAGGATATCGAGCTCCTTTAAACCCTATAACACTTACTGATGCAGAATCAGCAACCCATTTTTCAATTCCAGTCCATTGTATGGATTGAGTGATGGTTTGTGTGTTTTGAGCATTTAAAGTTGGGAAAAATATGCTCAAAAAAAATAGTATTATGAATTTATATTTCATATAGAGAAATGTTGCTTTTTATAAAAAAAAATAAAAACGCGTATACTTGTAACGTTTTAAATCAAAGTTTATTATCAATAAAAATAAGATATGTAGTTACTTTATGTTAAAGTCAAACATTTTATTAGTTCCAATATATCCCTGGAGTCGATCGTTGATGGCAACTTTACCAACTCCTACCGGTGTTCCGGTAAAAAGGATATCTCCAATCTTGATGGTAAAGAAACGGCTAACGTAAGCTATAAGTTCGTTAACAGGAAAAATCATATCTTTTGAATTACCCTGCTGTACGGTTTTTCCGTTAATATCAAGGCTAAAGGATATATTCTGAATATCTTCAAATTCTGTTGCGGGCAAGAAATTTCCGATTACAGCTGAATTGTCAAATGCTTTGGAGATTTCCCATGGTTTCCCTTCAGCTTTTAATTTTCGTTGTACGTCACGAGCAGTAAAATCAATTCCTAGACCTATTTCGGAGTAATATCTGTGAGCAAAACGTGGTTCAATATTTTTCCCGATTCGGTTGAACTTGATAATCAATTCGGTCTCATAATGCAGTTCATTCGTGAAATCGGGAATAAAGAAAGGTTTGTTGTTGCGCAATAATGCTGTGTCTGGTTTCAGAAAAACGACGGGTTCTGTAGGAGTGGCATTATTTAATTCCTTGTTGTGCTCGGAATAGTTTTGGCCAATGGCAAAAATCTTCATTATTTGAGAGTTTATTTCTTGTCGCAGTTTTCACACTCTTTGAGAAAGTTCAAACGATTGAACATAACTGCTAAATGTGCGTAAATGGATGTGTTTTGTACAATAATATTTTCAGGGACACGTATACGGAATGGCGTAAAATTCCAGATGGCCTGAATGCCTCCGGCAATCATTATTTCAGAAACCATTTGAGCTCTTTCTACTGGAACGGTGAGAATGCCGATATTGATTCCGGTTTTGCGTTGTAGCTCAACAAAATGATCGATATGATGGATTGGAACTCTGTTGATGCTGGAGCCTGTTAATTCGTGCTTAACGTCAAAACCTGCCACTATCTTCAATCCAAATTGTTCAAGACCGTTGTCATGCATTAACGCACCTCCCAAACTTCCGACTCCAAAAAGGAATGCTTTGTGCGAATTGGTAAATCCCAAAAAAGCCTCAAGCACACCTACCAGTTCTTTTACATCGTAGCCCACGCGAGTGCGCCCCGATATATTTACATACGATAAGTCTTTCGCCACCATCGATGCATCAACAGCAATATTTTTAGCAATCTGAGTAGACGACAAATAGACTTCACCTTCTCTCAAAACAAGTTGAGCATAAGCTAAATACCATGGTAATCGTCTTAGTGTAGGCTCGGGAACTTTAAAATGTAATGATGCTGTTAATTCTGTCATTTATGGTAGCGATTTAATTATTTAACTCACAAAAATAATCAAATTTTTTAAACACAGGCTTTTCAGCTAACTTAAAAAACATTGAATGTGATTTTTAGCTGGCTCATAATCGCTTAATTCGTCTAATTTGATTAACTTTGCAAGCTGTAATCAAAAATAAATTGCAAAACTTAAAAATAGATAATCACTTATTTTCAATATATTATGGAGTACAATTTCGGTGAAATAGAGCAGAAATGGCAATCGTACTGGAAAGAAAACGGAACGTATAAAACAGAAATCGACAAAAATAAACCCAAGTATTATGTGCTGGATATGTTTCCTTATCCTTCGGGAGCCGGATTGCACGTAGGACATCCGCTGGGTTATATTGCTTCCGATATTTTTAGCCGTTACAAAAGATTGCAGGGCTTTAATGTACTTCATCCAATGGGCTACGATGCTTACGGTTTGCCGGCTGAGCAATATGCCATTCAAACCGGACAGCACCCGCTAATTACCACACAGAAAAATATTGCCCGTTACCGCGAACAACTCGACAAAATAGGATTCTGCTACGACTGGGATCGTGAAATCCGCACCTGCGAACCGGATTATTATCATTGGACACAGTGGGCTTTCATTCAAATGTTTAATCACTATTTCGATTCAAAACTGCAAAAAGCGCAGCCGGTTTTAGAACTTGTTAAAAGTTTTGAAAAATCGGGAACTGAAAATATAAATGCTGTTTGCACTGAAGAGCTGACTTTTACATCAGAGGAATGGAAGGCAAAAACTGAAAAAGAGCAACAGGAAATTTTATTGAATTATCGCATTGCTTATTTGGCCGATTTGAAAGTAAACTGGTGTCCGGCTCTGGGAACTGTTTTAGCTAACGATGAAGTAAGCGAAGGGGTTTCCATTCGTGGAGGACATCCGGTAGAACAACGTGTTATGCGCCAATGGAGCTTGAGAGTTTCGGCTTATGCACAACGATTGCTGGACGGACTGGATACTATTGATTGGACAGACTCGTTGAAAGAAACGCAGAAAAACTGGATTGGAAGAAGCGAAGGCGCGGAAATGAAATTCCAGTTGAAAGGGCAGGATGTTGAATTCGAAATATTTACAACCCGTGCCGATACAATTTATGGTGTAACTTTCATGGTGTTGGCTCCGGAAAGCGATTATGTGAAAGTTTGTACAACTCCGGAACAAGCCTCTGAGGTGGAAGCTTATTTGGAACAGGTAAAAAAACGAACCGAGCGCGAAAGAATCTCAGATCGTCGTGTTACGGGTGTGTTTACCGGATCGTATGCTATTAATCCAGTTAGCGGAACTGAAATTCCTATCTGGATTTCCGATTATGTATTGGCTGGATACGGAACCGGAGCTATTATGGCGGTTCCAGCTCACGATAGTCGCGACTACGCTTTTGCAAAATACTTCAATTTACCAATTATTCCGTTGATTGAAGGTTGCGATGTGAGCGAAGAGAGCTTCGATGCGAAAGAAGGCATCATGGAAAATTCCGGATTTTTGAATGGAATGACCGTGAAAGAAGCGATTGCAGCTGCAAAAAAATATGTAGACGAAAAAAGAATTGGCCGCGTGAAAGTGAATTATCGTTTGCGTGATGCTATTTTCAGTCGACAACGTTATTGGGGCGAACCATTCCCTGTTTATTACAAAGATGGAATGCCTTATATGCTCGACGAAAGCAAATTGCCTTTGCAATTGCCCGAAGTGGATAAATTTTTACCAACCGAAAAAGGAGAACCGCCATTAGGCCGTGCTAAAAATTGGGAAACAGAAGATCATTTCCCGTTAGAACTTTGCACAATGCCTGGTTTTGCAGGTTCGTCGGCTTACTATTTGCGTTACATGGATCCGAAAAACGACAAAGCGTTGGTAAGCAAAGAAGCAAACGAGTACTGGAGAAATGTGGATTTGTATATTGGTGGAACCGAGCACGCTACCGGTCACCTGATTTACAGCCGTTTCTGGAACAAATTTTTATTCGATTTAGGTTTGGTCTGCGAAGAAGAACCGTTCAAAAAACTGATTAATCAGGGAATGATTCAGGGACGAAGTAATTTTGTATACCGCATAAAAGACTCTAATACATTTGTTTCGCTGAATCTGAAAGATCAATACGAGACTACTCCGATTCATGTGGATGTAAATATCGTTTCGAACGATATTCTGGATGTTGAGAAATTCAAAAACTGGAGTCCTGATTATAAATCGGCAGAATTCATTCTGGAAGATGGAAAATATCATTGCGGTTGGGCAGTGGAAAAAATGTCCAAATCGATGTACAACGTGGTGAATCCTGATGATATCGTGGAACGTTACGGTGCGGATACATTGCGTTTGTACGAAATGTTCCTCGGACCATTGGAACAATCGAAACCTTGGGATACAAATGGAATTGATGGTGTTCATCGCTTTCTGAAACGTTTGTGGAGTTTGTTTTATAAAGATGGTTCGTTGTTGGTAAACGACGAGATACCAACAGCCGATGAATTGAAATCACTACATAAAACCATTAAGAAGATTACTTTTGATATTGAGAATTTCTCGTACAATACCTCTGTTTCAGCTTTCATGATTTGTGTAAACGAATTGTTCGGTTTCAAATGCAGTAAGAAATCAATTCTTGAACCGTTGGTAATTCTTCTTGCACCATTTGCACCGCATATTGCTGAAGAATTGTATCAGGTGTTGGGAAATGGAACTACAGTTTGTGATGCGCAATTCCCGGTTTGCAATGAAGCATATTTGGTAGAAAGCTCGGTTAAATACCCTATTTCGTTTAATGGTAAAGTTCGTTTTATGCTTGAATTGCCGGCTGATATGAGCAAAGAGGATGTTGAAAAAACGGCTATGGCAAACGAACAAACTGAAAAATACCTTGAAGGCAAATCACCTAAAAAAGTGATTGTTGTTCCGGGGAAAATTGTGAATATTGTAATTTAAATATCAGATGTTTAATGGCTTAAAAGAAAAGGGTATTTTTGTCAGTCGGCAAATGAATTTGAAGGAACATATTTTTATTGCCTTCGGATTGCTGTTGTATGCCGGTGCCTGGAAAGCTTTTTTGCTTCCACATCATATTACCGGAGGTGGTGTTACAGGTATTGGTGCTTTGTTGTATTATGCAACAGGAATACCTGTTTCAATAACTTATTTTTCAATAAATGCCATCCTTTTAATTGTGGCAATAAAAACTGTAGGTATAAAATTTAGTATACGTACAATTTATGGGGTGGTAGTACTTACTTTTTTCTTTACAGTTTTACCACAAGCCGAAGTTGGAACATTTGTCGGCAAAAATGAAGATTTTATGGCTTGTGTTTTGGGAGGATTATTATCCGGAGCTGGAATAGGAGTTGTTTTTTTGTACAATGGAAGTTCCGGAGGAACGGATATTATTGCAAAAATTGTAAATAAAAACAGAAATATTACCCTTGGCCGTATTTTACTTTATTGCGATGTAATAATAATCTCCTCATCATATTTTTTAAAAGACGGAAACGTCGAAAGTATAGTTTATGGTTTAACCATGCTGGCAGTGGCTACAATTGCTGTTGACATGGTGATAAACGGTGTGCGACAGTCGGTTCAGTTCTTTATTTTTTCAAAAGAATACGAGCAAATTGCCAACAGAATCAATCTGGAAGTTCATCGGGGAGTTACCATTTTAGATGGTATGGGTTGGTATTCGAAAGAGCCGGTGAAAGTGATTACCGTGATAGCACGTAAAAACGAATCGATAAGAATTTTCCGCATAGTGAAAGATGTTGATCCTAATGCATTTATCTCGCAATCTTCAGTTATCGGTGTGTATGGCGAAGGATTCGATGTGATAAAAGGGAAGTGAAATAATGTTTTCACAGATCTTGTACTTACTCTACATTTCCCGTTAGACAACTAAATTGGATACATGAAAATAATTCTATTCTCAGATTCTTTTCCTCAGGGAAATTTCGAAACTTTTCTTGAAAATGAAATTCCTTTTTTATCAAAAGAGGTAGATAAGGTCATTATTATTCCCCTTCAAAGAAAGTCGGGGTTGAGAATCGTTCCAAAAAATGTCGAATGCTGGGATCCAATTTTAAACTTTGATTTGAAAGATAAAAGGTCTTTATTTAAAACCGGATTTTTTAATTTGTCGCCATTTTTGTTCTATTTAAAAGAATTTTTCTCGGCTAAGATATTTTTGAGTAAACAGAAAATCTGGAATTTTTTCACTTCAGTACTGTTAGCAAGATCGCTATATTCTAAGAGAAAAGTTTGGAAATCTTTGTTTGAATTAGTTTCTCCCAATGACTTGTTTTACTTCTATTGGGGAGACAAAACTGCATTAATTCTCCCATATTTAAAAAAAAGAATACAAAACAAAACCATTGTCCGATTTCACCGGACCGATTTATACGAATACGCTAAAAACAATTATATTCCTTTTCGAAAACTGGTTTTCCCTCATATCAATTGGTTTCTTCCTAGTATTTATTAGAAACCTATCCAAAGCTTATTTGTGAAAACGAAGTTAAAGTTTGTCGTTTGGGAGTTTTCGACAATGGTTTAAATCCCAACCAAAGATCAGATAATAATATCTTTCATTTAGTCAGTTGTTCATACGTAGTTCCCGTTAAAAGACTCTCACTTATAGTAGAAAGTTTAAGACATACTAACTTCAAGATAAAATGGACACATATCGGTACAGGTTCATTAATAGATGAAGTGAAGAAATCTGCAATGCAATTGAGTTCAAATATAGAAGTGGAAATGTTGGGAGCTTTAAGCAATACAGAGGTGATGAATTATTACAAAAGTCACCACGTAGATCTATTTATTAATGTGAGTGCGAGTGAGGGTGTGCCGGTATCAATAATGGAGGCTCTTTCATTTGGGATTCCGGTGTTGGCTACTGCTGTTGGAGGAACTCCTGAAAT
>QKGU01000252.1 GCA_003250325.1 Paludibacter sp. | reverse complement strand
CAACCGCTCAGATCATGAGTTTTTAATTTCTTCGAAGCTTTGCGAATGGCTGTTACCTCAGCATGAGCTGTAGGGTCTGTGCTGGCAGTAACACGATTGACACCCGTAGCCACCACTTTTCCATCTTTTACGATAACCGCCCCAAACGGTCCTCCACCATTTTTTATATTGTTGACAGACAATGCTATCGCCTTGCGCATAAATTTTTTATTCTCATCCATATATTTTGAAAGTAAAATATTGAAGTTGCATACAAAGATACTCAAATATTCATAATGATATTTTAAATTATATCAAAAGGAAGTATCACGTCACTCTTTAATTGAAACAAATATCTATAAAAAAACATCATCTTTGAAGCTAGCTTCAAAGATGATGAATGTATTAATTATTGCCAATTAAAACTGTAGTTCCAAAGTTTAAAGATGAAAAATCCAACCAAAAATATCGATATGATTTGTTCGTGTGGAAGGATGTATATTTCTCAACATATTATTGTTTTGAATTAGCTAATATAATCCACAGGACACTTATGTTCTCAAAGGTTGATGCAATCTTTGCACCCCTTTGGAATAAAGATATACATTATTACAATAACATTGCAGAATCAACGTCGAGAGATTTACACTGCTATTTTGTGCAAGCTAATACCTCTCAATATGGAGAAAGTCGTGTATTGAGGCCAACTGATCATGTGAGAATGGATAAAACTCGTATTAAAGGAGGCACAACAAAAGGCAATCCAGTAACACTTGTTGTAGCAGACTTAGATATATTTGGTTTAAGAGATTTTCAATCAGTAGATTATTCTGAACAAAAAGAAAGAAATATGAACAAAAAAGCATTTAAACCCACGCCTCCTGATTTCATTAAAGAAAACGTAGAAATTAGAATTAAAAATGAGCCGTTTGGGAAAGTTTGCAAATAAAATACTTTTAAAATAATCGCTTAAATAAGCATCTTGCAAGCTCTTGGAATTTCCGAATCGCTAGTATTGAACTTCAATAACATGATTAAGAAAATGAAACGCTATACAACAAAAAACTCCCGAAATTCAATAGAACTTCGGGAGTTTTTCGGTATTAAAATCGTTGACTTCATGCTTATAATACAATAAGAAATTGATTGAATTTTGTCGAAATCAAATTAAAAATAATTGAAAAATTACTGTTACTTTTGAAGAAAATTTGAAATATTACAAAATTACTTGTCTCATGAACATACATCAATTCAATAATATCTTTTTTATCGGGGTTGCCGGAACCGGAATGAGTGCCATTGCTCAGTATTTGCAGGGCATTGGAAAAAATGTAAGCGGGAGCGACCGGTACTTTCAACCCAATACTTTCAATGAGACAAAGCAAAAACTCGAAGCAGAAGGAATTCAGTGCTTTTTGCAGGACGGAAGAGGCATTACGGAGAAAACGGATCTGGTCGTTGTTTCCACAGCTATTGAAGATACGGTTTTCGAAGTGAAAAAAGCCAAAGAATTGAAAATTACCATTCTTCGTCGTTCGCAAGTGCTGGCTTTGATTGCCGAGAGTAAAAAAACAATTGCAGTAGGCGGTACATCCGGTAAAAGCACCACTTCGGCCATGATATTTGATATTATGCAATATGCTGGACTTGAGCCAAGCATTATTAGCGGTGCAGGACTTACAAGCATTATTCGCGAAGGTAAAATTGGCAATGCGAAAGTGGGCAAAGGTGAATGGTTGGTGATTGAAGCCGATGAGAGTGACGGCTCTATTGTTCAATATCATCCCGAAATAGGTTTACTGCTCAACATTGATAAGGATCATCAGGAAATTGATGAATTAATGCAAATCTTTGGCACTTTTCGCGATAACACGAAAAACATTTTTATAACCAACCAATCGAACAAACTGGCTTCCGAAATATCTGTAAACCTTGTAAATGATTTCTCCACGGATACTAATTCTGCCGCTGGATATATTGCCACTGACTTTGAGCAAAACGGATTTAGAATAAAGTTCAAAGTACAGGGTAAAACCATTAGTATGAATACGATTGGCAAACACAATATGGAAAATGCATTGGCGGCCATTGCGGTTACAAATAGATTAGGAGTAAACGTAGAAACAGCTGCAGAAGCATTGGAAAAATACGAAGGCATTTATCGCCGCCATCAAATTATTGGAGAAAAGAACGGCATTTTGCTTATCGACGATTACGCTCATAATCCGGCTAAATGCGCGGCCTCCATCTCTGCTTGCCAACCTGTAGCTCCGAAGGTAATTGCATGGTTCCAACCTCATGGCTACGGTCCTACCCGATTTTTACGTAACGATTTTGTGCAGGAAATCGCAGCTGTTCTACGTCCGCAAGACGAAATATGGATGAGCGAAATTTTCTATGCCGGAGGAACAGCTGTGAAAGACATTTCCGCAAACGATTTGATTGAGGATATAAAAAAACTAGGTAAAAACGCCTTCTTCGTAGAAAACAGAAACAATATGGTTGATGCAATGCGTCCTCATTTCGAGAATCCCGTTGTTCTGCTTCTAATGGGTGCTCGCGATCCTGGCCTGGAAACTTTTTCAAAAGAAGTATTTGAAAAATTGTAAGGCTAACTCACGCAAAGACGCTAATACACAAAGGAATTATTTACTTATTTGCGTCTTTACGTGAAAATTAAATCAAACCATTTTCTCAAAAGTGAGCCAGAGTTTATCATCTTCCGGTACCGGAGCAGTAATCTGAATCAGTTCTTTTGAAACCGGATGAATAAACTCAATGTTACGGGCATGGAGACTGATTCCTCCGTTTGGATTCGAGCGGGCAAAACCGTATTTCAAATCGCCTTTAATCGGGCAGCCCATTTTCGCCAACTGGCAACGAATTTGATGGTGACGACCTGTTTCCAAATGTACTTCCAACAAATAATAGGTGTCCGACTGGGCAATCAGTTTATAGCTTAGGGCTGCTTTCTTTGCATTTGGAACCATTTTATCATAAACGACCGATTTGTTTTGCTTTTCGTTGCGAACCATATAATGTTCCAAGCGACCTTCCGACTCAAACGGCGGATTTTTAACCAAAGCCCAATAGGTCTTTTTCACCTGTTGCGTTTTGAACATTTCATTCAAACGACTCAAGGCTTTGCTGGTACGTGCAAAAAGAACCACACCACTCACCGGTCGATCCAATCGATGCGTTACTCCACAAAACACCTCTCCGGGTTTATTGTATTTTACTTTCAGATACTTTTTTATGGTTTCCGAAAGCGGTTCATCGCCCGTTTTATCACCCTGCACAATTTCAGAACAGGTTTTGTTTACAGCTATTATATGGTTATCTTCGTAGAGAACTGTCATCGGTAATTCATAATTAATAATGCATAATTTATAATTTAAGATATTTTAATTATGCATTATGAATTGAGCATTATGCATTATTTTGTCTTTGTCTTACAGCTTCATAAATCAGAACTCCGGCAGCAACTGAGACATTCAGAGAATCAATGGAACCCAACATTGGAATGCTCACCATTTCGTCACAAAGGCGTAAATGTTCAGGACTAACTCCTTCATCTTCTGCACCCATAATAATGGCAATCGGTTCTGTCAATCCGGCTTTGGTATAATTTTTAGTAGCTTTTTCGCTGGCGGCTACCAGTTTAATACCTGAAGCAACGATAAATTTAAGAGCATTTCCCAAATTTTCCTCGCGACAAACAGGAATGGAAAGTAACGCACCTGCCGAAGTCTTTACTGCATCAGCAGTAATTGAAGCACCTCTTTTGGTTGGAATCACAATAGCATCCACTCCTGCACATTCGCAGGTACGGGCTATTGCTCCAAAATTACGAACATCCGTCACACCATCAAGTACCACCAAAAAAGGCATACGACCTTCTTCATAAATATTAGGTATGATGTCCTCAATTCGTTGATATGCAACAGGAGAGATAAAAGCAATAGCACCCTGATGATTTTTCACGGTCATTTTGTTCAGTTTTTCGAGCGGAACATACTGAACCGGTATTTGTAATCCGTTTAATGCAGCAAACAATTCCCGCGATAATTCGCTGGTCATATCACGGCGCATTAATATTTTGTCTATTTCTTTCCCTGCCTGAATGGCCTCAATTACAGCGCGTATTCCGAAAATCATATCTTTTTCGGGGCGCATTTTGTTTTTATAGTTTATCATTTCGTTGGTAAGTGGTTACAAGAATTTAGTTACAAGTTATAAGTTACAAGCCTTATTCTCCACACATTATCTCCTAAAAATAGGATAAGAATTATTTTATAATACTTAATAATGCTGGTTTGTGATTATTCCCCTGAGTTCAGAAATTGTCATTTCGCGCTCAAAGGAGAATGTTTTATCTTTCTCATTCAAAAAGAGGTACAAAAGTAACGCTTTTTCGGCGAATAACCTTGCACCATGGATATCGGGTTTATTATTATAGTTTTTCACCGTTTCGTAAGCAATTTCAGCCAACGATTCCACATAACTTGGTGTAAACGATTCTTTCTTAATTAACTCAATAAATTCATCGGCAGTCATATCGTTAAGCGACTCCAAATCAATCGAAAGCAGTTCTTTGAATGTTTCGTCGGCAAGTCTCAATGCATCTTCAGGATATCCTTTCTCACGAAATCCGGCCATGGCCGCCATCACGCGGTTTAGTTTCTCCAGGTATTTTAGTAAATAATCTTCTTTGGGCATTTTATTTCGAATTTACATTTTGTACATTATGGCAATAAAAAATTACAGATTGTAAAGATAATCAAATTGAAATATCAAATGTATTACACATCATAATGAAGAAAAAAATTATTTCAAAAATTGCCTGAATCGAGTTGACTGAGCATCCGGAAACAATTCAAATAAAGTATCTTTGTTGCTGTATTCCAACCAATAAAAACAAATCATAGAACCATGTTTCAATCTCATATAGGGGAATTTGCAGGATTGGGCGTAGCTGTTTGCTGGACAATGAGTGCGGTATTTTTCGAAAAAGCAGGATATAAAATCGGCTCCTTGTCAGTTAATTTTATTCGCCTTCTGTTCGCCATTGTATTCCTGGGAATTACCACATTTTTTACCCGCGGGATATTTTTCCCAGTTGATGCTACAGGTTATCAGTGGTTTTGGTTAGGTATTTCAGGATTTATCGGATTCTTTCTGGGTGACATGCTACTGTTTCAGTCGTATATGGTTATTGGATCGAGGACGGCTGCACTTATTATGAGCCTCGCTCCTATGCTTACGGCTATTATCGGTTGGTTTTTTCTGGACGAAATTCTTTCGTTTAAAAGTATCGCTGCCATTTTAATTAGTTTATCAGGAATCATTATTGCTATCTCAAACCGAAAAATGCGATTGAATATATCGATGAAAGGATTCTTATTGGCTTTTGGAGGTGCATTGGGACAAGCCGTAGGATTGATATTGAGCAAAAAGGGAATGGGTAGCTACGATCCTGTTTCGGCTACTCAGATAAGGGCTGTATTCGGACTACTAAGTTTCTCAATTTTAATTACCTTTTTAGGGCGTTGGAAAGCGCTGGCAAAAGCATTCACTCATTCGAGTGGAATACAATCAGTAACTGTAGGTTCGTTTTTTGGTCCGTTCATCGGTGTTGCGTTGTCGCTATTCGCCATCCAACAAACAAAAACAGGTATTGCTTCTACGTTAATGTCGTTGGTACCGATCTTCATTATCGTGCCATCAGCCATTATGTTTAAAGAAAAGATTAAAGCCCGTCAGGTAATAGGCGCCATTATCAGCATTGCAGGAGCAAGTTTGTTTTTTATGTGAGTTTGTTATTCGAACTAATTCATTGTTCAATATTATTATTACATTTGCATCCTCATTAAGGAAAGTTGCCGGAGTGGTCGATCGGGACGGTCTCGAAAACCGTTGTACGGGCAACTGTACCCAGGGTTCGAATCCCTGACTTTCCGCAAACTTAGATTCTTCAATAAATAACTTTAAGCCTGTAAAATCAATATGTACAGGCTTTTTTAGTTTTATCTTTTAAGATTCAATAAAAAGTAAATTTGGGGCTTATATTTTAGGCTGGTGCAACCGGATATAATTCTCAACCCTTTCATCACGTTCTTCTTTTGTTAAGTTTGATGGAAGTTCGATGCTGGTTTTGCGATCAATAGCAACAAGAACCATCTCCCCCAGTTTTGCTTTCATCTCTTTCAGTTTCGATAAGGTTTGTTGACCGGCCAGAGTTTTATCAGAAAATGTAATTTTCCCTTCTTTTTTATTTTGATTCATAATTGTATTTTGTTGAAATTGAACCTAATTAGCAATTGTTATATCCTTACCAGTTAATTTTTGAATATCTTTTAATAATGCTTTTTCTTCCGGCGCACAAAATGTTAAAGCCATACCTGTATTACCAGCCCTGCCGGTACGCCCGATCCTGTGAACATAAGTTTCTGCTATTTCGGGAAGATCATAATTTATTACGAGCTCAAGTTTATCAATATCAATGCCTCGTGCTGCTATATCTGTAGCTATAAGCACACGCGTTTTATTTGATTTAAAATTAGTCAGAGCACGCTGTCTTGCATTTTGCGATTTATCGCCATGGATAGATTCACTTCCAATCCCAGCTTTACAAAGTATTCTGGCAATTTTGTCAGCTCCGTGTTTTGTACGGGAAAATACTAACGCCGATTGCTTATTTTTCTTTATCAATAGATTTATAAGTAACTCTTTTTTGTCCGTTTTCTCAACAAAATACAGATATTGCTCAACAGTATCAACTACTGACGAGACAGGAGCAACTTCAACCTTCACAGGATTATGCAGGATTGTAGCCGCCAAAGTGGCAATTGAACGTGGCATTGTAGCTGAGAAAAAAAGTGTTTGTTTTTCTTTCGGTAATTTAGGTAGAAGACGCTTAATATCATGGATAAAACCCATATCTAGCATTCGGTCTGCTTCATCTAAAACAAAATGACGTATTGAATTCAATTTTACAAATCCCTGATTCATTAAGTCTAACAAGCGTCCCGGTGTTGCTACTAAAATATCTACACCTGATTTTAAATCCTTTACCTGAGTATTTTGGTTGACACCACCATAAATCACTGTATGTCGTACTCCGGTATATTTTGTATAATTCTTAATGCAATCATTAATCTGAATGGCCAGCTCTCGGGTTGGTGTCAAAATCAGGGCTTTAATCGACTTTACTTTTTCATTTTCTTTGTTTTGATACAATTGTTGGATAATGGGGATCGTGAAAGCGGCTGTTTTACCCGTTCCTGTTTGTGCCAAGCCTAAAATATCTTTATTATTTAATGCCAGAGGAATAGCTTTTTCTTGTATAATCGTTGGAATTTCATATCCCGCCTCGTTAAGAGCTTTCAGAATCGGTTCGATAATATCTAGTTCTTTGAATGTCATATTTTTAATTTTGTTCTCTATTTGTTTTTAGAGAAATCTTACGTTTTAATTATCAATTTTGAAAATATCGATAGTCATAAATTTGCTTTAATCATATTCATTTACCTCAAAACAGAGGTCAAATATTCAGGAGGAATAATTAATTGCAAATAATGACAAACAAAGGAGCAGAAAAGGTCAATTTTCGACAAAAGGAAAGACTTTATAATGAAGTAATAAGAGGAGACTAAATATTGAAGAAAAAGCAATGCGAACTCGTCTGTTTATTTTGATATTTTGTAAATATACGCAAAAAATATCGACAACACATGATATCGCCTGTATTTCAGCGAATTATTCCAACAATTTACATATTGAACATATTTTTAAACAACAATTATGATTATTGTCTCTTTTTATTTTTTTGTATAAAAACAAAAAAGCGGCTAAAAAATACTGTTTTTAGCCGCTTTCCTATTTTGTTTAATTATTTAGATCAATCCTTTCTGCGAAAGCAATTTTTCCATTTCTTCCTGCACTTTTTGAGCCTCTGTGCGGGCAGCTGTAGCATAATCCGCTTCGGAAGATGCATAAATAATTTGCCGGGAAGAATTTACCAAAATACCGCAAGTATCGTTTAATCCGTATTTTGCCACTTCTTCCAAACTTCCTCCCTGCGCTCCTACTCCGGGAACAAGAAGAAAATGATTAGGAACAATAGCACGAACATCGGTAAGCATTTCTGCTTTAGTAGCACCTACCACATACATCATATTTTCATCGTTACCCCATTTCAAAGAAGTTTTTAGTACTTTCTGGAACAAAAACTCGCCACCTTCTTCGTCACGAATAAACTGGAAATCGTAAGCACCTTTGTTTGACGTTAAAGCAAGCAACGTAACCCATTTCCCTTCGTAAGTAAGAAATGGCGAAACAGAATCTTCTCCCATATAAGGCGCAACAGTTACCGAGTCGAATTCCATGTTACCAAAGAAAGTTCTGGCATACATGGCCGAAGTGTTGCCAATATCGCCACGTTTAGCGTCGGCAACGATAAACTGATCCGGATATTTTTCGCGAATATAGTTCACAGTGCGTTCCAGTACGTCCCAACCTTCCAAACCGATACTTTCGTAAAAGGCCAGATTTGGTTTGTATGCCACGCAAAGATCAGCTGTAGCATCGATAATTGCTTTATTGAACTCAAACATCGCGTCGTCGCTTTCGTCGAACAAATGTTCCGGTATTTTATTCACATCGGTATCCAACCCTACGCAAAGAAATGACTTTTTGCGCTTAATATTTTCAAATAATTCCTGTTTGGTCATCTTTATATTTACTATTTATTCATTTACAATTTATCATTTCAATATTATCTCATCAGCTCATCATCACATTACCAAATCATCACATCATCACATCAAAGTTCACTTTCTTTCAAACGCTCAGCATTTTCAGCAACAATCAGTTGATCAATAACTCCCTGAATATCACCTCCCATAAACGACGAAAGATTATAAATTGTATAATTGATTCTGTGATCCGTAATTCGTCCCTGTGGATAGTTGTAAGTGCGAATTTTTGCAGAACGGTCACCTGTAGAGACCATTGTTTTTCGTTTTGAACCAATTTCGTCAAGATATTTTTGGTGTTCAATAGCATAAATACGCGAACGAAGCTCTATCATTGCTTTAGCTTTGTTTTTGTGCTGCGATTTTTCGTCCTGACACTGCACGGTAATTCCTGTTGGAATATGCACCAATCTGATGGCCGAGTAAGTGGTATTTACCGACTGTCCGCCCGCTCCCGAAGAGCAAAACGTATCCACACGTACATCTGATTCTTTTAATTCAATGTCGAATTCCTCTGCTTCAGGCAATACGGCAACAGTCGCAGCTGATGTATGAACACGTCCCTGAGTCTCGGTTTGAGGCACACGTTGAACACGATGAACGCCCGATTCATATTTCAACGTTCCGTATACATTATCGCCCGAAACAGTGAATATAATTTCCTTGAAACCTCCGGATGTTCCTTCGCTTATATTGGTAATTTCAGATCGCCAACCTTTCGATTCGCAATATTTCTGGTACATTTTAAACAAATCGCCGGCAAAAATCGCCGCTTCATCACCACCGGTTCCTCCACGAATTTCCACAATGGCATTTTTGTTATCTTCGGGATCAGCAGGAATAAGCAACAATTTTATGTTCTCTTCCATTTCGGGAATCTTCGGCTCAATTTCATCTATTTCGCCTTTGGCCATCTCCCTCATTTCTGGATCAGTTTCTATTTCCAGCAATTCTTTCGCTTCCTTTAAGTGAGAAAGAGCGGTTTTGTATTCTTTTTGAGCCTCCATTATCTGCTCCAGTTCACGATATTCTTTGTTGAGCTTTACAAAGCGTTTCATGTCACTGATTACAGATGGATCGGTAATTAACGTCGAAATCTCTTCGAATTTATGTTGTAGTCCTTCTAATTTTTCTAAAAGTGTTTTTTCTGCCATTTGTTTTTTGAAATCGTGAAATATAATAATCTAAGTTAGTCTTGTTTAGCTCTTCTTTCAGCTTCTTCTTTTAAGTTTAATACGAATCGCCGGAGTCGCCATTCGGCAATTTCTTTGTATTTTGATTGCGTTATGAATAAATCGAAAAACCAACCAAAACTGGAGCGGGTTTCCAAAGTAAACCAGCATCCTTTATTTTTGACTGCTCGGATTTGAAATTTTCCATTCATTGTCTTCAGGAAAGTATTTGAATACACCAAATTAATGTAAAACATCTCTCTCCCATCCGGCTTCTTTTGTTTGGTAATCTTCGATTCGATTATGACATTAGGGACTGTCATAATCGAAGGAACTATCACATCTGTAACACCTCTAATCGTACGAGTGTCTTTATTGAACGAACTGGATTTGTATTTGAATAATATCAGTCCTCCTTTTTCACCTTGCATACGAAGTCTTTTAAAAGCCCAACCAAAAAGACTTTTAAAATTCGATTCTATTTGTGAGTTAAAATCCATTGCAACAGCACTGCTAATGCTATCTGAAGCATTGACCCAAACCTGACAATAAGTTACAAATTCACCTTTTTTATAGCTTGTAGAAATAGAATCTTGTGGTGAAGCTATCGTTGTACCTGAGAAGATTACTAAACTAATTAAAAATAGGAAGATTTTTTTTTTCATAAACCATAACTAATTCTTGTATCACATTTATTTTGCATACAATTTCATCTCCCTTTGTTCGCACTCATGTTTCATATTTTCGGTAAACTTCTTCACCCTCCATTCCACAATACTTTTATATCTCCGTTTCGTTATAAATATATTAAAAAACCAACCAAATTTGATATTAACATTTGTATAAAAATACAACTCATTATTCTTTTGCGGAATAATATACAAACTCGCCTGACAATTATTCAACAGTAAACTCGAATAAATTATATTAGCCGATACTTTTGTTACACCATTATTTATTACTTTCGTTACTATGGCATCCACTTTCACATCTTTAAACGTTGTAAAATATGGCACTTCTATATCGAATAATCCATGAGTGATATTGGTTTTCACGTCATGAAACGAAGATTTCAAAATAATAATCAGTTCATTTCCTTCGTTTTGAAGTCCTAAATCCTTCAATGCCCAATCAAACAAATGTGTAGACGAATTATGAAAATCAGTTACCAGATTATCTGTTACTGCACTTATCACCTGACTTGACACTTTCGTTTTGGTCAGATATTGTGTCGTGAATATTCCATTCTTATAAGTTGTAGAGATAGAATCGACTGGTAATGCATAGCCATACATTATAAAAGCACAAAGGAAAACTATATTCGTAAAAATCCTTTTCATGATTACTTATAAAATGGCAATTTCAGTTGCAATATGCTTTGTCCTCAAAAAAAGCTTACAAAATTACCATTATTTTAGCTGATAAAAAAATAAAAAAATACTGGCTATCGAAAAACTACTATTGTAAACAGCAAATATGCTCTTAAGTTTACAGGCTCTACAAAATATATAGAACAAATAAAATCACTACTGACCGACAAAAAATTGATTTAGCAAAAAGGGAAGCCATCTAAGCGATAACTTCCCCCGATATAGTACTTTTGTTTTACCACAAACACATAGACTATATGGGCAAAGATATAACAAAAAATTTAGTCGGTCAGC
>QKGU01000102.1 GCA_003250325.1 Paludibacter sp. | reverse complement strand
GTTGATGCGGTTTTTTTGTCATAAATCAGTATCTTTGTGCTTCATTTTGAAATATCCGGAACCCGAATTAATACGGACAATTATCAAAATAACCTCAAAACTTGCATTTTAGTTTCATACAACTACAAAAAAGTAATTACTATCGTATGAAAAAAATATTTTTCTTTCTACTTGCGATTCTTCCGTTTGCAGCTTGCAATAACGCAACACAGAAAAACAAAAAGCTGGTAGAAGCAATAGTGAACGCCCCCGATTTTTCAGCAGACTCTGCGTACAAATATATTCAGCAACAAGTTGATTTTGGTCCGCGCGTGCCCAATACAAAAGCTCATGATGATTGTGCAAACTTTTTATCGGCAGAACTGAAAAGGCATGGAGCGCAGGTTGTGGAACAAAAAGCGGATTTAACGGCTTTCGATGGCACGGTTTTAAAATCTACTAATATTATAGGTTCGTTTAATCCGGAGAAAGAAATTCGTGTTTTATTTCTTTCGCATTGGGATTCCCGCCCCTGGGCCGATCACGATCCTGATCCTAAAAACCATAAGAAGCCTGTAATGGCAGCGAACGATGGTGCCAGTGGAGTAGGAGTGTTGTTGGAAATGGCAAGGCAAATAGGAAAAAATAATCCAACTGTCGGAGTTGATATGTTATTTGTCGATTCGGAAGATTATGGAGCACCTGAAAATTTTCGTGGTGAAAATACGGAAGATTCGTGGTGTTTGGGAACTCAATATTGGGCGAAACATCCACATGTTGCAGGCTATACTGCCCGATACGGAATTTTGCTGGATATGGTTGGAGCACCTCAAGCCAAATTTTACAGAGAGCAAGCTTCGGAATATTACGCTGCCTGGGTGGTGGATAAAGTGTGGTCACAGGCTCAAAATCTGGGACTCGGCAACTATTTTATAAATCAGAAAGGTGGAGCGATTACCGACGATCATATTTATGTGAATCAGATTTCCGGAATTCCATGTGTTGATATTATACACTATGATCCAAATTCAAATAGTGGCTTTGGCGCATATTGGCATACAATAAATGATACAATGGACAACGTTGACAAAAATACGTTGAAAGCTGTTGGGACAACGTTGATGCATGTAGTTTATAATGAAAAATAATTTTTAGTCGGTAGTTTAAAGTAAGCAGGAAAGAATATGTCACTTCGATTTAAAAAAATAGCGGTAAAAATAGGCAGTAATGTTCTGACCCGGGCGGATGGAACGTTGGATATAACACGTATGTCAGCGTTGGTCGATCAGATTTCACAATTGCATAAAAAAGGAGTGGAAATTGTGATGATATCCTCGGGTGCTGTTGCTTCGGGGCGCAGTATTTTGGGTATAAATAAAAAGTTGGACGTGGTAGATCAACGCCAGCTTTATTCTGCTGTAGGACAAGCAAAGTTGATAAATCTTTATTATGACTTGTTCCGCGAACATGGAATTACCGTAGGGCAAATTTTGACGACAAAGGAAAATTTCAGCAGTCGCCGCCATTATCTCAATCAACGAAATTGCATGCGTGTAATGTTGGATAATAAGGTAATTCCTGTTGTGAATGAGAATGATACCGTTTCGGTGACGGAATTGATGTTTACCGATAATGATGAACTTTCCGGTTTAATTGCATCGATGATGGATATGCAGGCGTTGATTATTTTGAGTAATATCGATGGGATTTATAATGGAAATCCGGCTGATACAGCATCAACTGTAATTACTAAAATTGAGAAAGGACAGGATGTTTCTGACTTTATTCAAAGTACAAAATCGACGTTCGGACGAGGTGGAATGCTTACAAAAACAACCATTGCACGTAAAATCGCTGACGAGGGAATCGATGTTTTTATTGCCAATGGCAAAAAAGACAATATGTTGCTGAATTTATTGGATAAAAAAGCAGAAGTTATTTGTACGCAGTTTGTAGCTTCGAAAGATGAAGTTTCGAGTGTGAAAAAATGGATTGCTCACAGCGAAGGTTTTGCAAAAGGTGAAATTCATGTAAATGAAAATGCGGCAAAAGCGTTATTGGGTGAAAAAGCAGTTAGCTTGTTGCCTGTTGGGGTGACAGGAATTATTGGAGATTTCGAAAAAGATGATATTGTGCGGATTTTTGATGAGGCTGGTAAATTGCTTGGAGTAGGAAAAACGCAATACGATAGTGAAAAAGCCCGCGAAATATCGGGGAAGAAAAACCAAAAACCACTAGTGCATTGCGATTATTTATATTTGGAATAGATTTATTTCAAATTCAATTTAAAAATCTGAAAATTTAAATAAAATGACTGATTCAATAATTTCTCAGAATTGGAAACAATTAACGCTGAAAGCTTCCCGTTTATTAAATTTAGTGAGCGATGAAGTTATAAATCAGGTTTTGCTGGCTTTGGCTGATGAAGCAGTTGCTCAGACTGAACAAATTTTAATTGAAAATGCAAAAGATTTGGCGGCAATGGATAAATCGAATCCAATGTACGACCGGCTTTTACTTAGTAAAGAGCGTATTGAAGGGATTGCTGCTGATATTCGAAATGTAGCTTCATTGAATTCTCCGCTTGGAAAATCGTTGATGGAGGTGGATCGTCCTAATGGAATGAAAATAACAAAAGTGACAGTTCCGTTTGGTGTTGTGGGAATTATTTACGAAGCCCGTCCCAACGTGAGTTTCGATGTTTTTTCACTTTGCCTGAAATCAGGAAACGCTTGCGTTTTGAAAGGTGGAACGGATGCACATAATTCAAATTTAGCTATTGTAAAAGTAATTCAGTCGGTTCTCGAAAAATTTGGATTGGATAAAAATATAGTGACATTACTACCTGCCGGACGCGAAGCTACAGCCGAATTGATGAATGCAGTAGGAACGGTTGATGTAATTATTCCCCGCGGAGGTAAAGGTTTGATTGAATTTGTGCGTGATAACTCGCGAATTCCCGTCATCGAAACAGGTGCCGGTATTTGCCATACATATTTTGACGAAAAAGGAGATTTGGAAAAGGGGAAGTCGATCGTTTTCAATGCCAAAACACGTCGTGTAAGTGTTTGTAATGCTTTGGATTGTTTGGTAATCAATGAAAAACGATTATCTGATTTGCCGGGACTGTGTAAAAAACTTGCCGATAAAAATGTAATTATATATGCAGATGTAAAAGCATATACATTTTTGAATGGTAATTATCCGGCCGATTTGTTGCAAAAAGCAACCGATGAAAGTTACGGAACGGAATTCCTTGATTATAAAATGTCGATAAAAACAGTGGCTACAGTAAATGATGCAATTGACCATATTCTGAAATATAGCTCCAAACACAGCGAGTGTATTGTGAGCGAAGACGAAAATGCAATCGCATTGTTCGACAAATCGGTGGATGCAGCTTGTGTTTATACTAATGTTTCCACTGCTTTTACCGATGGAGCACAGTTTGGATTGGGCGCAGAGATTGGAATTAGTACCCAAAAACTTCATGCTCGCGGACCAATGGCACTCGAAGAACTTTGTTCTTATAAGTGGATTATTAAGGGTGAAGGACAAGTGAGAAGTTGAATAATGTAAAATTATTTCACTTAATTTCAAATATTTTTACACTGCGTATTGTATATTCAAAAATAAATGTTTTCCTTTGTAGCGAAAAGAAAGTGTATTTTCTTCGTCAGGTTATTTCTATCTCATCTTTTCGAGGACTGAAATTGTTTTAACCCCGTTTGTTTATACAGTTCTTGGAACTCAATTATTCAATTTTTATTTTTATTTTATGAACATTTACGTTGGTAACTTAAGTTACAAAGTTCGCGAAAACGACCTTCAGGGAGTTATGGAAGAGTATGGTGCAGTAGAATCATGCAAAATCATCAAAGATCGCGAAACAGGAAAATCTAAAGGATTTGCTTTTGTTGAAATGCCTGATGCAACTGCAGCAGCAAAAGTAATCGAAGAATTAAACGGTGCTGAGTTTGATGGCCGCACAATGGTTGTTAAAGAAGCTCGTCCAAGAAACTAAGAGCGAATTTTAGAATCACACACAAAGAACTTCTGTTGTCAATCATGATAACAGAAGTTTTTTATTTTTATAAAATGCGATTTATCATATGATTAAATTAAAAGGATTGTTTTTGGAAGTAGGAACGCTAGGAAAAATTCTTTTGCTTCTTGGGGTAACTTTAATGTTATCGTTATTTGCTGTTGCGGCATGGCAGCTTTTTACAAGTGCGAATCCAAATGATATTTCGTCACTTAAAATATTGCAACTTTTTCAATCTGTTGCAACTTTTGTCCTTGCACCACTTTTTCTGTCTTATCTTTTTAGCAAAAATCACCGTAAGTATTTACACCTCGATTCAAAAACGGATTTAAATATTTACGTGCTTGTAGCCATTTTTATGGTGATAATCATTCCTTTTGTCAATCTGTTGGGATATTTAAATCAACAAATTGTTTTGCCGGAATTGCTCAAGCCAATTGAAATATGGATGAAGAACTCTGAGCTTCAGGCTGCGGAACTAACCGAGCGATTGTTGGATGTCCGCAATGTTCAGGGGCTTCTTTTCAATGTTTTTCTGATTGCAATTTTGCCTGCGATTGGTGAGGAATTATACTTCAGAGGCATCGTACAGAAAGTTCTTTCAAATGAAAAGCATGTGATTTTTGGAATTTGGAGCGCCGCTTTCATTTTCAGTGCCATACACCTTCAGTTTTATGGATTTTTCCCACGACTATTGCTCGGTGCGTTTTTTGGATATTTGCTGTATTGGAGCGGAAATCTTTGGTTGCCGATATTGGCTCACTTCATTAATAATGTGATGGCAGTGCTGTTTTATTATTTCCAGAAAAACGGATACCAATTGCCTGATATTGATAAAGTAGGAACAGAATCTTCTTTATGGCTGGGATGCTTAAGTGGAGTTGTCGCTATTGGAGGAATTTATTTTATTCGAAAGTTATTGGTTTCGAGAAATTAGCTGGCAGCTCTTCTTTCGCTAACAATCAACAAAGCTTCGTCGCGAATTTCGGATGGTAATTGAATATTTCGGAGTTGCAAACTTCTTAACCAACCTGCTACGTCTGCTTCCTTTAAAGTGAGAAATACGTCAGAAAGTTGTTTTATTTGATTCGAATTGTATTCTTTGGGCGTTATATTGGCTAATGCGTCCAATTCTTCATCGTCGTAGTAAACTATTTTATTTTCACTGTTCAATAAACTGTCTCTTTCGCATACTGCATGTGCTCCACAACAATCGTCACTGATTTCGGTATTTATTTCTACTTCATCAGAATTATTTTTACGACGGAAGTAAGTGGTAACCAACATAATCAGTCCAAAAGTGACTAACGCTAAAATAAGTGCAAGCATATCAAAAACCTTATGAATTAAATTCTTAATACAACGTAAATTTCGCGGCAAAGTTAGTTATTAATGCCCAAATTTGAGTATTTTTGTGAGTTAAAATGCAATAGAAAACGCTTTTTAAAGTTTTTAATTAGTAATGCTCTTTGATTGCAAAATCGGACAGCGAACAACCGGATTTAAACTTTAATAAAAATATAATTTCGAAAACTGCATCCTATGCTCATTTCAAAAAAAAGATACCATTTGAAATCACAAAATATTTATTTTTCATCGCTATTTGCCATCGTATTCATCGTTGCAGGATGTTCAATGAAAAAGAATACCTGGTCAACCCGAAAATATCAGGAGATAAACACACGATACAATGTATTCTTCAACGGAACGACAAGTTACGAAGAAGGTTTGAAGAATATAATGAAAGCGAATGAAGAGGATTATTCTTCTATCATTACCATGTATCCGATAAGTCACCACAAAAATGCATCGGCTGCGACATCGAATATGGATCGAACCATTGAAAAATGCCGGAAAGCCATAAAATTACATTCCATAAAAATTAAGCCGGAGAAAAATCTGAAGAAAGCAAATGATCCTGATTATAAGTTGTTTTATAATCAGGAAGAATTTAATCCTGCGCTTAAAGATGTTTGGCTTCAGTTGGGCAAAGCAGAATTCCATAAAGGCGATTTTCTTGGTTCGGTAGGAACTTTTTCATACGTTGCCCGTCATTATTCCGGCGATAAAGATATGGTTGCCAAATGTCAGCTTTGGATGGTGCGTGCTTATGCCGAAATGGATTGGATTTACGAGGCGGAACAAATGCTTTCGAAAGTTGAGCAGGATAACCTGAAGCATTCGAGCATTGGATTGTTTGCTTCGGTAAACGCTGATTTGTTGCTAAAGAAAAAACAATACAAAGAAGCGATTCCATTTCTGGAGCTTGCTTTGTCGAAAGAAAAAGATCAGTCGCTTAAAGAACGTTTCAATTTTCTGCTCGCTCAGCTTTATCAGAAAAATGGTGACGATAAACAAGCTTATACGGCATATACGAAGGTCATAAAAATGAATCCGCCTTACGAAATGGATTTTAACGCTCGTATTAATCGCACTCAATTGAATAACAGAAATGTGGCTTCGGTTAGAAAAGAACTGAATAAAATGCTGAAGAATGCGAATAATAAAGATTATCAGGATCAGATTTATTATGCGCTTGGGAACAGTTATTTGAGAGCAAACGATACGATAAAAGCGATAGAAAATTATAAATTGTCTGCCGAAAACAGTACACGCAACGGAATAGACAAAGCGGTGACGTTGATAAAACTTGGAGATTTGTACTATCAACGTAGAAACTATGTAGAAGCACAACC
Organism: Paludibacter sp.; assembly: GCA_003250325.1. GTDB lineage: Bacteria > Bacteroidota > Bacteroidia > Bacteroidales > Paludibacteraceae > Paludibacter. The sequence continues at coordinate 6,841 of QKGU01000102.1, read as the reverse complement.
AAGCTACGATGAAGCTTCCAAAATACTTTCGAACGAACACGAAGATTATGCACGGGTAACACGATTGTCAGAAATGTTGGGTGAATTGGTTACAGAATATGATGTGGTGGTGTTGCAGGATAGTTTGCAGCAGTTGGCAAAACTTCCTGAGAACAAACGACTGGAAATTGTAAACAAGCTGATTGATAAAATTTACGCCGACGAAAAACTTGCAGAAGAAAAAGCGTTGAAGGAGCAAGAAATCAAACAGAGTGGTGAAGATATTATGGATACGCCGCCGATTGGCATGAACAATATGGGAGGTTGGTACTTTTACAATCCTGAGTTGATAAGAACCGGACAATCAGAGTTTACGAAAAGATGGGGACGACGTAAACTGGAAGATAACTGGAGACGTTCGAACCGTACAGCATCTGTTTTCTCGGAAGATAATAGTGCGTTTGGTCAACAAACTCAGGCAGGAAATGAAAATGTAGCAGATAGTGTAGGAAAAGGGAAAACGAAGGTTGAAGATTTACCGGACAATAAAAAACCGGAATTCTATTTGCGTCAGATACCGGTTACAGCAGCTCAGCTGGCTAAATCGGATGCTGAAATTGCAACGGCTATGTTCTCTATGGGGCAGATTTATAAGGATAAAATCGAAGATTATCCCATGGCGATAAAAACGTTCGAGGAATTTATCAACCGTTTTGGAACAGATGAACGGGTTCCGGATGCTTATTTTAATATTTATCTGATTCAAACAAAACTTGGTAATACTGCTGATGCCAACATTTACAGAAATAAACTGATAAATGAATATCCTGATTCGAAGTACAATATGATTCTTTCGCAGCCCGATTATGTTGATCGACTCGAACGAATGAACCTCGTGCAGGATTCCATCTATGGATTGACTTATGCTGCATACAACCGAAGCGATTTCTCAACGGTTTACAATCAGGTAGCTTTTGTGCGTAAAAACTATCCGCTATCCATGCTTATGCCGAAGTTCTTATTCCTGAATGCATTGAGCATTGGAAAAAGTCAACCGCAGGATAAATTCAAATTAGCGTTGGATAGTCTGGTGAGTCAGTATCCTGAAAGTGACGTAAGTGCAATGGCAAAAGATATTCTTGCTTTGATGAAACAGGGGCAGGAAGCCAAAACCGGAAAATCGAGCGGAACGTTGCTGACACTGCGTGAAGAAACAGTGAAAACGGAAACCAATGAAATCAGTAAGCGACAATTCTCTTTCGATAAAAGTGCTAAACATCGCTTAATGATGATCAGTCATGCTAATAGAGAAGACTTGAACCCATTGCAATACAATCTGGCATCGTTCAACTTCTCTCGCTTTATGATTAAAGATTTTGATTTGATAATTAGTAAATTAGATAGCACTCAGAATACGCTTTCGGTAACAAATTTCGAATCGTACGATGAAGCAAACTGGTATCTGAATTCAATAAAATCGGATGCATTCCTTTCGAAAATGATGACCGGTTTGATTGATGAAAGCCTGATCATATCTGAAGAAAATTACGGACTTTTGAGAACGGCATTGACGTTGAATGATTATCGGGATTTTATTGCGAAACAAAAAGATGAAGTTCAACCTGCAAAAACGAATGGTAAACCGGCAACAGGCAAACCTGCAAAAAAACAGGAATCAACACCGGCAGTAAAGGTGAATAAACAAATCAGTTCGCCGGATGTTTCAACTAAACCGGAAGTAAAACAGGAGAAGGTAGTTGAAAAACCAGTTGAAACAAAACCAGAAAAAGTAACAGAAGAGAAAAAAGAAACGAAACCGGCTGATAAGCCTACCGAAAAAGAGGTAAAAACACCTGTGACTGAAATACAGAAGCCGGCAGAGAAAAAAACTGAACCGACACCAACGCCTGTACAGCCAAAAGTTGACGATGTTCCTTTGTTCAAAGGCTTATTTGGATACCGTGCTAACGAGCCGCATTATATTGCTTTATACATTGTCTCCGGAACTTTTGATTTTGAAAAAGTAAAAGCGGCATTCGATGCATACAATGCTCAGAATTATTCGGTTATGAACCTGAAAGTTTCGTTGGAAACATTCGATAAACAACAGGTTATAATTATTGGAAGCTTAAGCGATGCGCAGGTTGCCAAATCGTATTTGTTGAGAATGGTAAAAGAAAACAGTCTTTTTGCCGGATTGAAAGGCGTCGTTTATCGTAATTTGTTGGGCTCCCAAAAGAACTTGAACGTGATGATGCAAAACAATGCATTGAATACTTATTTCGAATTTATGCAAGAATATTATTTGAAATAGGCTTTGAAATTATTTGAAAAAACCTGATAATAGAAAATAGGAAAGGAGAGGAAATGAAAAAAGATCGTATACTTTGGGCTGACGACGAAATGGATTTGTTGCAACCCTATATTTTATTTTTAGAAGAAAAAGGATACGAAGTTGTGACGGCCACCAACGGTAAAGATGCAGTGGATCTGTGTCAAAAAGAAACGTTCGACATTATTTTCCTTGACGAAAATATGCCCGGATTAAGCGGGCTCGAAGCATTGGCGCTGATTAAAGATATTGACCCGAATGTTCCGATGGTGATGATCACAAAAAGTGAGGAAGAAAATATCATGAACATGGCTATTGGCAATAAGATTGCCGATTACCTAACCAAACCCGTGAACCCGAGTCAGATTTTGCTGACACTCAAAAAGAATATCCATAAAAAGGAGATCGTAACAGAACATACAACAACGTCGTATCAATCGCAATTCGGTAGAATCGGGATGCAAATCAACGATTCGCTGACTTACGAAGATTGGGTGGATGTATATAAAAAGTTGGTTTATTGGGAATTGGAACTTGCCGAAGCGGACAATGGTATGGACGAAATGCTTCAAATGCAAAAGGCCGATGCCAATATCACTTTTACGAAATTCGTTCGCAGAAATTACGAAGAATGGTTTCAAAAGCCGGAAACTCGCCCTTTGATGAGTCCGGATTTGTTTAAAACAAAGGTTTTTCCGTTGCTCGATAATGGAGATAAAGTTTTCTTTATTTTAGTGGATAATTTCCGTTACGACCAATGGAAGATAATTCGCGAAATGTTGAGTGATCTTTATCAGTTCAACGAAGAAGAACTGTATTGTGGCATTCTTCCAACAGCCACTCAGTACGCCCGCAATTCTATTTTTTCGGGATTAATGCCGTTGCAGATTCAACAAATGTTCCCGGATTTGTGGGTTGAAGAGGAAGATGAAGAAGGTAAAAATTTGAATGAGAAAGATTTGCTGGAGACGTTGTTCCACCGCTATCGAAAAAATTATACTTTTTCGTACCACAAAATAAACGATTCGAATTCATGCGAACGATTGATTGATCAATTGCCAAGAATTGACAGTAATCAGTTGAATGTTTGTGTATTGAATTTTATAGATATGCTCTCGCACGCCCGTACCGAGTCGAAAATGATGCGTGAGTTGGCAAATGATGCGGATGCATATCGCTCGCTAACCTTGTCATGGTTCAGACACTCGGCTACTTACGAGTTGCTTAAAGCGATTGCTCAACGCGGCTACAAAGTTGTATTCACTACCGATCATGGCACTATTCAGGTAAATAATCCAATAAAAGTAATTGGAGACAAAAATACGAATGTGAATTTGCGTTACAAGGTAGGTAAAAATTTGAGTTACAACAAGAAAGAAGTATTTGAGATTTTGCAACCTGCAAAGGTGGGCTTACCAAGCCCGAACGTGAGCTCTGCTTATATTTTTGCAAATAACGACAGCTTCTTTGCGTATCCGAACAACTATAATTATTACGTGAGCTACTATAAAAATACTTTCCAGCATGGTGGAATTTCGTTGGAAGAAATGTTGATTCCGATAATACAGATGGAACCAAAATAAGATTTATTCAACGCTGAATAGAGAAGGAAATAATACTAAAAAATATAAATTAAAATACCCTCTCGTAGGGAAGAGATAGTATTTATGAAAACATATACAAACGTAAAAGACCTCGGAAATTTGCAGGATGCTGTAAAGGAGGCATTAGAAATAAAGAAAAATCGTTATGCTTACAAGCATATTGGTGAAAATAAAACACTTTTGATGGTGTTTTTCAATTCGAGTTTGAGGACCCGTTTGAGTACCCAAAAAGCGGGTATGAATCTGGGTATGAATACAATGGTGTTGGATGTGAATGCCGGTGCGTGGAAACTGGAGACAGAACGTGGTGTAATAATGGATGGTGACAAACCGGAACATATTCTGGAAGCAATACCCGTAATGGCAAGCTATTGTGATGTGATTGGAGTTCGCGCTTTTGCGCAATTCGAAAACAAAGAATTCGATTATCAGGAAACAATTATCAATCAGTTTATAAAATACTCCGGAAAACCGGTGTTCAGTATGGAAGGTGCTACTTCGCATCCGTTGCAGGCATTTGCCGATTTAATAACGATTGAAGAATATAAGAAAACTGCCCGTCCGAAAGTCGTGCTTACCTGGGCACCACATCCGAGAGCTTTACCGCAAGCCGTACCCAATTCATTTGCAGATTTTATGAACGAAGCCGATGTTGATTTTGTAATTACTCATCCCGAAGGTTACGAATTAGCTGATGAATTTGTTCGTGGCGCAAAAGTAGAATATGACCAAATGAAAGCATTTGAAGGAGCTGACTTCATTTATGCTAAAAACTGGGCGGCTTATCAGGATCCGAATTATGGTAAAATATTGAGCACTGATCGCGATGGCAGTAACAAATAATGCTTATTTTATGCATTGTTTGCCTGTCCGTCGAAATATGATCGTCACCGATGATGTAATAGAAAGTCCGCAATCTATTGTTATTCCTGAAGCTGCAAATCGCGAAATTTCAGCTCAGGTAGTTATAAAAAGATTACTAAACCCCTCCAACCTCCCCGAAGGGGAGGCTTTATAATGCTTTACCTATTAATGAGAATAATCTTTCCCAATAGCCCTATAGATTGGGAAGTCCCCTTTCGGGGGATTTAGAGGGCTGACCATTATGAATTTAGAACAAGTAGCTGCTTCCATTCGGAACGTACCTGATTTTCCAAAACCTGGAATTTTATTTAAAGATATAACTACGGCCATGAAGGATGCCGAAGTGTTGAAATTTATTGCAGATGAGCTTTACGAGTATTACAAAGACAAAGGAATTACCAAAGTAGTGGGGGTGGAAAGCCGCGGTTTTGTGCTTGGAAGTATTTTGGCATACCGACTGAATGCCGGATTTGTGTTGTTGCGCAAACCCGGAAAATTACCTGCCGAAACATTCAGAGTAAATTACGATTTGGAATACGGTACCGATTCATTGGAAATCCACAAGGATGCAATTTTAGAAAATGATGTTGTGTTATTACACGACGATTTGTTGGCAACCGGTGGAAGTGCCAATGCGGCATTGGAGTTATTGGAAAACTTTACTCATGATGGTATTTACGTGAGCTTCCTAATTGAACTGGAATTTTTAAATGGTCGTCCACGTTTGCAGGGAGCAAAAGACATACATTCGTTAATCAAATTTTAAGAAATTGGATGGAAAAACTTACGTTGATAAAAGTCGGAGGAAAGATTGTGGAAGAACCTCAATCGTTGAAACAGTTGCTTTCCGATTTTTCTAAAATAGAAGGTCATAAAGTGTTGGTGCATGGAGGCGGACGTTCGGCAACGGCTATTGCTGCTAAGCTTGGCATTGAGAGCAAGATGGTAAATGGTCGTCGCATTACAGATGAAGAAACGCTGAAAGTTGTAACCATGGTTTATGGCGGTTTGGTGAACAAGCAAATTGTAGCAGGATTGCAGGCCTTGGAACTTAATGCGCTTGGGCTTACTGGTGCAGATTTGAATTATATGCGTTCGGAAAAACGTCCGGTAGCGGAAGTCGATTATGGCTTTGTAGGCGATGTAAAAGAAGTGAATGCCGGAATCTTGGCTGATTTGATTGCAAAAGATGTAGTTCCTGTTTTGGCCCCGCTTACGCATGACAAAGAGGGAAATATGTTGAATACAAATGCTGATACTATTGCCGGAGAAGCAGCAAAAGCATTATCTCATTTTTTTGAGGTTACTTTAATGTACTGCTTCGAAAAGAAAGGAGTTTTGATGGATGAAAATGATGACGAAAGCGTTATCTCAGAAATAACTCCTCAGCTTTTTGAAAAATATGTTGCTGAAGGTATAATCAGTGGTGGAATGATTCCAAAACTTGAAAACTCGTTTGAGGCAATTAATTCCGGAGTTAAGCAAGTTGTAATTACAAGAGCCGATTTGTTGAATTCAGATACCGGCACAATTATTAAACTATAAATTAATTCATTATGAGGAATTTTTTTTCAATATTTATCATATTATTTTCTTTGATAAATTTAATGACAGCACAAGAAGAAATTAAACTTTATCCTAAAGAGCCAAAAGAAAACAATGAGCTTAACATACCCGAAGATTTTCGCGATCCGGAATTTATCAGAAATATATCCGAACCTCGAATGTATGCTTATCCGGCGCCAAAAGATAAAGCTAATGGAACTGCTGTTATTATTTGTCCAGGAGGTGGATACTACGGTGTTTCACAAATAAAAGAAGGCTCAGAATTTGCAAAATGGTTTAACGATTTAGGTGTTACTGCTTTTGTGTTGTATTACCGTATGCCTAACGGACATTATAAAATTCCATTAGAAGATGCCCAAACTGCTCTGAAAATAGTGCATAAGCGTGCTAAGGAGTGGGGAGTTGACAAAAGTAAAATTGGAATTATGGGATTTTCTGCCGGCGGACATTTAGCTTCTACGGTCGGAACTCATTTTAAAAATAAGCAACAACGCCC
>QKGU01000031.1 GCA_003250325.1 Paludibacter sp. | reverse complement strand
GGGTGTGGCAAAATAGCAAGTAAGTGGAAATGCTTGTTCGAGTTTTTGGTAACCATGAAATTCAGTCCCGTTGTCAAACGTGATTGTTTTGAACATTTTACCATGTTCTTTAATCGCTTGAATGCAAACTTTATTTACGTTTTCTGCGGTACGAGCAGGTATTTTATTGATAATAACGAACCCTGATTTACGTTCCACTAAGGTAACGATGCAGTGCTTCTTATCGCGGCCGACAACGGTATCGCCTTCCCAATGTCCAAGCTCCGAACGGTCATCAATGTAGTTAGGGCGAGTAGAAATATGGCGTTTTCCGGCCAATCTGCCCCTGGAATCATATGAATTGTACCGTTTTCTCCGTCTTTTCGGGACATAGCAAAGGTTTTTATACAAAGTACCCCCTTTTGATTTGTCGTATAAAAGGTAGAGGTAAATAGTTTCGTGGCTAATTGAGAATAGATTAAACCTTTTCAGGGTGTTTGAGATTTGTTCAGGACTAAACTGAAAACGCAACAAATGAATAACAATGTCTCATTGCTCTTTTGTGAATTGTGAACCTCTTCTAGAGCGTTTACGACGGGCGGAAGCGTAATCGTCAGCGACAAAGGCGGCATAACAACCAGAAGGTCGTAGATTTCGTTGGTATTCCCTGGAAACGGTACTTGGGGAACGGCCTAAATCCCGTGCAATTTGCCGGAATGACACCTTCTTGGCGCGTATAGTTGAAATGTAGTACCGTTCATCTTGGGAGAGCTGTGTATAGTTCATTGTTTAGACCTTTATCTTGGTCGGAACCGGACATTACAAAGACTATCATAGTTCTCACTTTTAATAGCAGTAGTGTTGCACTTAGTCTGAGAATCCAAGAAACCTAACGATTGATTTAATCTGAGAAAAGTTTTTTCCCATTTTTTACTGTCGCAACGCTCATTGCAAACAAAATGCACTAAGCCATTCGGGCAAGAAATATAGGTTAAGTAAATGTTCGATGAACGGCTTCGGCGCAGAGGAATAAGAATGAAGAAGCAGTATACTGTAATCCTAATAGGAATATTTTTTTTAGTATTCTTTCTTCATGTCAAACCTTGTCAGTGGCTCCATACCAAAATCTTAAGAAACGAAGTATTGGTAACAATAATTCATATCTTTTAAATTCGAATAAAGAATATCTTCTAATTTTCCTTAATGGAAGCGGAATGAACTCCGTTCTAGGTGAAAGAAAAGGTGGTATATGGAGAAGTGTTGAATTTTCTTATTTCATATGTAAATATTATGGATATTATTACGATATTGCGATTCCTAAAAAACCAGATTTCTCTTTGGGTAAAAACTATGAAGAAGATGCAAATAAGTTAAGTAATTATACGGTGGATGGTTTAGTTACTAGTTACACTAATACTATTAATGATCTATTAAGAAATGGAAAGTACAAAAAAACGTTATTCTTTTTGGTATTTCTGAAGGGGGACTTTTACTTCCTAAAATCTATAATACTCTAAATAATAAAGAATATATAAAGAAAATTATTATTTGGGGTGCTGGTGGGTATAGTCAAGCTGAATGTTTTCGAATTTTAGCAAATAGCGTAATTCCAATGCCAACAGGATATAGAAATGAATGTGCTAAAATAGATACAATAATAGATGAGGTTTCTAGCGATCCATATTCAATAACTAAGTATTACTTAGGTTGGCCTTATAATAGATGGAATAGTTTTTTTTCTTACCAGCCCTTTAACGAATTCAACACTATCAATATACCAATTCTCTTCGTACAGGGTAAATATGATTATAGCAGTCCTATTGAATCTGTTGTTTTCATTCAAGATAATTATGCAAACAAGCAATACAAGTATATGTATTATAATATGGGTCATATCCCTGATAATGATAAGGGAATTGAATCAATACTCAATGATATAAGCATATGGATTGATATGTAGACATCGAACAACTGCTTCAATTTGACAACGCAATGTTACAATTCTTGCCGAGGAACGTAGTGACGACAGCAAGAATTATTCCAATGTACGCAATGCAGGTTAAGTAAATGCTAGGTGGATACCGCTGTCGCAACGCATTAAGAAGGAAGAATATATAACCGTATGGATCGAAGAATACAGAATATACTTGCATATATCGACAACAATTTTACTCATGATTTATCTCTATCAACACTATCAAGTATTGCTTGCTTATCTGCGTTCCATCTTTCTCGATTGTTCTCATCAATAGTGGGACAATCGATAACTGAATATATTCAAATAAAAAGAATTGATTACGCAAAAGAGTTGCTAACGACAACAGAATTATCGGTTACATCAATATCATCTGAAGTTGGTTTTAATACTCTTTCGAACTTCAATAAAACATTTAAACATATAGTTGGAAATTCCCCGATAGCTTATAAACAGATAAATAGCATAAAACAGGAAGAAGAAAGCAAAACTCAAGTAGTGCAAATCAATAAGATGCAACACAATTATCCAATATCAAGCTTTGTACGGAGGATAATTGAAATGAACTTAAAGGAAGTAGTTCTAGATGACATGCATGTTGCATACTGTACTCAAAAGGGTTCGTATCTAGACACAGGAAGACTCTGGAAACGATTAATGGAATGGACCGCAAATAGAGGTTTGCTTCCGCCCGAACATCAATACTTTGGTATTTCATATGATGAACCAGAAGTTCCTGATGATCAGAAAACTTCAGATGTATGCGTGGTAATACCAAGAGATTATCCTGAGTATGATAGTTTAGTAGAATATAAAATAGTAAAAGGAGGGCTTTTCTTAAAATATGAATACTATGACACAAATGAGCGATTTGGGTTAGTATATAAAGATGTAGTAACGGATTACCTGCCAACAAGTAATTATGGGTTAGATATTGAAAGGAATTTCTTAGAATTCCTCATGAATGATCCATTCACTGATCCAGAGCATAAAATACGTATTGATTTAGGGGCTGTACTAGATAAAATCTAAATACCACACCATTTTCGCAATATTTTAAGCTGCTGTTTTGGTGTTCCGTAATTGAAACGAAACTCACATTCTTTTAGAAATAAATGGAAGTGATTCTTATCAATACCATTATACTTT
>QKGU01000341.1 GCA_003250325.1 Paludibacter sp. | reverse complement strand
AATGCGTTTCTGTTAAACCGATTTATTGAGACTTTCGGTATAAAACCTAAAACCCTAAAAAGTCACCACCATGTCAAAGAACTACTGTATTTCGGCACGAAAGCCGCTTAATTATTATATTTTTCTAACGGACTATTGTTACATAGCATTTATGATTATATTACTCAAGAAAATTAAAACAAACAAAAAGTCAAGATGACTTCACAGTATAATTTCGCTCCTAATGGAGCTTAAAATAGTATTCCCAATGTATTCCCAATTTATATTTTACCATAATGACACTTCTACGAAGCTAAATATTTGCTCCGTTAGGAGTAAAAATTATGGTAGTTATTATGTTTTTTAAATAAAAAGCTCTGTAGGAGCGACATTATAAAAAGTCAAGATAAGTTCGATTAAAAAAGCTCCTCTCATCATCTTTTTTATCCTGATTTTTATTGGATTGTCCTGTTCGGTTCAGAAGAAGACCGAGAAATTGAAAGCTGAAGTTTTCAATACCGAAAAAGCTTTCGAACAGCTGTGTGCCGATAGTGGTATCGCTGTTGGTTTTGTGCGATTTGCCGATAAAGAAGCTGTCATACTTCGTGGAAATGATTCCATTATAAAAGGTAAAGAGGCTATTAGAAATTTTTATAAGAAAACTGACCCCAAAGCTTCTGTGAGTTGGACGCCTGATTTTATCGAAGTTTCGAAAGATGGTAGCATGGCTTACACTTACGGAGGATACATTTGGAAAATTAAGCAGGATGACGGTACTATTAAAGAGTTTAAAAGAGTTTTTCATACAGTATGGAAACGCCAAAAGAATGGTAGTTGGAAGTATGTTTGGGATTAATTCAATAATTGGATGGACTTAATTTATAATATATTAATATAAGATTTATGCGGTTAATTATCTCATTATTATTTTGTTTTACAGTAGGAATTTATAATTTCTCAGTTGCCCAAAAATTTTGGTTGACAACATATGAGTTTCCTTATGGACCAAAAACCGGAATCAGTTTAATTAATGATTCTGTTTTATTTGTTGGTACAGAGAGCAGAGTTATTAAAAGTACAAACAGTGGCTATCATTTCACTGAATCGCTGGAAGCTAAATCAGTTTATACGGTTTTTATATCAAAAGCAGGAAATGTGTATGCAGGTGGAGAAGGGAAAATTTATAAATCTGAAAATCTTGGACTTACTTGGGATTCTGTTTCTGTCAATTCTAATTATCCGGTGCCGCAGATTATCGAAAACAGCAGTGGAAATCTGTTTGCCATAACCAATGGATATGATATTGAAAGAGGAGAAATATCAGGGGAGAACGTACTTTTTTCAGATGATCAGGGAGAAACATGGACAATACGGAATGGAGGTCTGAAACTTCACGGAGGATGTAATAAAATTGTAGTTGATAAGAATAACCGTTTGTATGTTGCTGTTATAGATTATGATGTGTCAGGTGCAGGTGGATTGTTTTTCTCAGATAATGATGGACTTAGCTGGATAAAGGCGGATATTAGTTCCATTGGAGAAGATGCCAGTTATGATTCTCCTCGTGTAGAGAGAGTTACCGGTTTATCTGTATTAAGTAATGACAGTGTTTATCTCAGTTTTCAAGGAGTTAATGTGAATTTCGAAGTTCGACTGAATATGAGGAAACACATTGATGATATTAGCAATACAAGCATTAAATGGAATGTTTATAAAGTAAACAATACAACAAATACATGGTGGCTCGACAGGAGTTTGAATGATATCTTTGAGGCCAGAAACGGTGATTGTTACAGTTCATTTTCCAATACTATAAACGTTGGGGGAACGTATTTTAAAAAAGTGGGTAGCTCATGGAATAGAACTGATAGAGGATTGGGACTAGCAGTAAATAGTATGAGAACAGATCAGTACTTTGTTGAGAATATGGAGGGAAAAGTGTTTATGATTCAAGAATATGACGAACGTATTTATTGGGCTGATACAAGTGCATTAAGTACTGGTATCCCTTATCATCATACAGATAAAGACATTTTCCTGTTCCCTTCTCAGGTTAAGTCAGGAACGTTTGTTGAATTGAGAATGCTTCCCGATTGGAATTGTAGTTTGTTGAGCATTTGCGATTTGTCCGGACGTGTTTTGATTTCTGTTACAAATAAAAATTCAATTCTGGCTCCTAACAGCATTGGGATGTATTTAGTGAGAGCCAGAATAAACGAGAAGGACTATTTCAGAAAAATCCTGATAAATTAGGAGCAACAAAAGAATTATTTTACAGCCTCACATGAAATAGGGTTTGTAGCTTCAATGTATAAGTTACAAATCCTTTTTTTCGATTGGGGGAATTGTTAATTTCATTACGTTTTCCTCCACATACAGTTAAATCTCAATTAATTTGTTATTTTTTGTTGAATATGTTTAAATAACAATGATTTTATATCGCAAACGATATAAAATCATTTATCTTTGTATCGCAAACGACATAAATAATTAAAACAAGATAATATGGACTCAAAATTTTATGGATTTAAAGCAACTTCTTTACAAGGAAAAGAAGTCGGTATGGATAGTTATAAAGGAAAAGTGGTGCTGGTTGTAAATACGGCAAGCAAATGTGGTTTGACGCCTCAATACGAAGGTCTGGAACAGCTTTATCGGAACTACAAGGATAAAGGCCTGGTGATACTTGGATTTCCGTGTAACCAGTTTGCTAATCAGGAACCGGGCAATGCAAAGGATATCAGTGAAGGCTGTTTGATTAATTATGGTGTCTCTTTTCCCATGTTTTCAAAGATTGATGTAAATGGACCTGATGCTCATCCGGTTTACAAATATCTGAAAAGTGAGCTGAGAGGTTTTCCCGGAAATGAAATTAAATGGAACTTCGGAAAATTTCTTCTCGACAGAAACGGAAATCCGATTAAAAGATTTTCCCCGATAACGAAACCGGAAAATTTGAAAGAACATATCGAAAAGTTGCTTTAATTTTTGTAATTTCGAAACTGAAGATAATAAACTAATTATCTTCGGTTTTGTCTTAACAGGAACTTATGAAATACGAACAACTAAAACTGGAGAATCAACTTTGCTTTCCTTTCTATGCAGTTTCCCGTCTGATTACCAGGGCATATCAGGATGATCTGGATGCGTTAGGGATTACGTATCCTCAATATTTGGTATTGATGGTGCTTTGGGAGAAAGAGAATATCTCTGTCATTGAGATAGGAGAGAAGTTGATACTCAATACCAATACGATAACTCCATTGCTTAAACGCATGGAAAATATCGGGTTAATAACGCGGACTCAGGCAAAAACTGATCAACGCAAGGTGTTGATTGCTTTGACTGAAAAGGGTAGGAGTATGCAGGATGAAGCGGCTCAAATTCCGTTTAATCTGATAAAGAAAATGAATGTGGAAATAACTCCTGATAGTGTGGAAAACATGGAATCATTGAAGAATCAACTGAATGAGTTGATTAAATTGCTAAAGCATGTCGAGATCTAATTATTGTCTATAGAAATAGTGTTATGACAAAAAAGCCCTTTCCATTTGGAAAGGGCTTCTGTATTTTATTAAGAAGCAAATTATGCTAATTTATTAACGAAGATAGTCAATTTTGATTTTAAATTGCCGGCTTTGTTTTTGTGGATAATGTTACGTTTAGCCAACTTGTCAAGCATTGCACTAATTTTAGGCAACATTTCAGTAGCTGCTGCTTTGTCGGTAGTTGAACGCAATTTGCGAACAGCGTTACGAGCTGTTTTTGCAAAGTAGCGGTTATGCAATTTCTTTTTGTCTGTCTGACGTATTCTTTTAATTGATGATTTATGATTTGCCATCTCAATCTTAATGTTTAATTCCTTTTTAAAAATCGTTGTGTTGTAGTCCATAGGGGAGTCGAACCCCTCTTTCCAGGATGAAAACCTGGCGTCCTAACCGATAGACGAATGGACCAATGGTCAATTCTATTGAGCAAGTGTTGCTTTCAATAGCGGGTGCAAATATACGGCAGTTTTTTGAATTGGCAAAGCCTTTCCAATAAATATTTCAAATATTTTATAATTCATTATTTATCAGGATGTAGCAAATTGAATAAAAAGAAATACTTTTTAGAAACAGCTATTTTTAAGCGGATATTTTGTTACATTTGCGTATCCAAGCTCCACAATATGCAGATAAAAACTAAGGGAATAGTACTTCATTGCGTAAAATATTCCGATTCGGCTTCGATAATTACGATTTATACCAGGCAATTTGGACGTGCATCGTACATGATTCATGGAATTAATAAAAGGAAATCTGCTTTTCGTCCGGCTTTGTTGCAACCGCTTTCGTTGGTGGAGATTGATGTTGTTCATAAACCGGGGAAGGATTTGCAACGAATTAAAGAGCTGCAAATGTCGTACACTTTTTCGGGTATTCCGGTAAATCCAGTAAAAAATGCCATTGCGTTATTTATTTCGGAAGTATTGTACAGAACATTGAAACAGTCCGAACCAGACGAAAATTTGTTGTTATTTTTGGAAAATTCGATTCAACAACTCGATTGTACAGAAAAAGGAATTGCCAATTTTCATTTGATTTTTTTGCTAAAGCTTTCGCGTTATTTGGGATTTGAACCGAATAGCGATGAGGATTCGTTTCGTTATTTCGATTTGTTGAACGGAACTTTTCAAATAGAAAAGCCGTTGCACATTCATTATCTGACAACGGATGATGCGATTGATTTTGCGGCCGTTTTACATGCAGGTTACCAGAATATGGACAAACTTGTTTTTTCGCGACAGAAGAGAGTAAAGTTGCTCGAAGGGCTTATTGAGTATTACCGGTTGCACATTCCGGATTTTCATGGACTGCAATCCTTGTCTATTTTACAGCATTTGTTCGATTAAATATTTTACCAGATCATTTAACCTGATATTGCATTTTTACAGTAATTGTTGCGGTTTTTCTTTTAGATGAAGTGTTGAATGCACCGCCCCAGCTGTAATCTTCCGATGAGTTTTGAGCCACAATCTGGAAAACACCCATCGACGAACTAATCATCTTTCCCAACTTCCCCTCTCCGTTCTCTGCAATTGTTTTAGCACGAATATATCCATCTTGCGAAGCATTGGCCAGCATAGCTATTTTCAAATCGGCCAGCTTGGTGTAATAATACTCGGGAGCCAGTGAAGTAATTTCAATGCCACTATTTATCAATTCGGTAATTTCACGGGAAATTCGTTCCACTTTGGGTACATCGTTCGATGTTACAGTTATTTGTTGAGTAAGCCGATAACCATCAAAGTTCGATATTGTGTTATTGTTGGAGGAAGTTATATAAACATACTCTTTGTTTATTTCAATAGCCGAAAAAGTCATTTCGCTTGCTTTAATGCCTTTTGTTTCCAAAAAGTTTCGGGTAGATTCGCTCTGTTTTTTGAGTTCGGTGTAAGCTGAGGTCAGATTCATATCTTTTACGGAAAACTGACTTTTCCAAACAATCAGATCCGACTCAAAATTTCGCTCAGCACTTCCTGTAACCACTATTACATTGCTGGTGGAGTTGCGATTGATAACTGAATATGAAATAATAATCACTGAAATTATCAGGCTGATTGAAATAATAATCGTGCGTAATAATTGATTTGATTTCATAAGCAAAGCAGTTTAAATTGTTTTTGGATATACAATAAGCTTTTCTCCTTTATTGAGTTTGTTGTCTGTTTTGTTGTTCCAGTTTTTGAGATCATCGACACTGCAACCATAATTGCGGGCAATGGAGTAGAACGATTCACCCGAACCGACTTTATGAGTGACTTGTTTTGTAGGTGTGGATGTTTTTGCTAATACTTTTTCTTCCGGTATAACGAGATTTAATACCTGTCCCGGGCGGATGTTGTTACTTGCCAGTTGATTCATCTCTTTCAAATTGTCAATCGAGATATTGTATTTTCTTGAGATGCTAAAGAGCGTTTCACCTGAACTGACTTTGTGTGTGGTACTTGCAATTTGCTCTTCTTTTTTAGCAGGTTCTTTCGCAACTTCCGGTTTAGCAGGCTCAATAGATGGTTTGGAAACTTCCGCCTTTGCCAATTCCACTTTTTCGGGTTGTTGCAGTTTAAGCTCGTCTCCGAAGTGAATAACACTGCCCGAAAGTTGATTCATCTTTTTCAAATCTTCAACTGGAATATTGTACAATTTTGAAATGCTGAACAGCGTTTCTCCTTTTTTTACCTTGTGGTAAGCAATGGAAGATTTTTCTACGTTTTCCGGTTGAGTTTTTTCAACAATTGGCTTTGATGTTTTTTCTGTCGGTTTGTTGTCCGCCAATTGCACATCTTCCATCACGGTAATTGTTCTTTCATCTTTTACCTTCAACCGTTGCGAAATTTGAATACTGCTATTTTTAAGTTTGTTTTTTTTCTTCAGCTCAGCTACCGATATGCCGTACTTTTCAGCAATAACCGACAGGTTCTCTCCTTGTTTTACCTTGTAGTATTCGGCAGGAATTACTTTTTTAGTTTCTTTTTTTACGGTTTGAACAGGTTGAGCCACTGTGGTCATCATTGGTAATTCATCCGCATTTGCAGGATTTTCCTTAATGGCATCGTTCGGAACAACAGCGAGCATTCTATTATCGAAAATAACTCTATTGGCTTTAATAAAGCGTTTTTTGTAATAATCTTCTTCCGAATTGGAGATCGTTACACCTTTTTGAACCGACGCATGAATAAAATCAAAACTTCCGCTGTCTTTTTTAGCAACTACAATTCCCACGTGGCCTACGCGTTGGCTTTTTCTGCGACCAGAGAAAAATACCAAATCACCGGTTTTGAGGTTTTCCGGATTGATGGTATCAAACTGCGTAGCCTGATCGGCCGATGAGCGTTCGAGATTGTAACCGAAATTCCGGTAAACGTATGATGTGAAACCCGAACAATCGAATGAAGAAGTTCCCGAAGAACCATAACGATACGGAGTATCTAAAAATAATTTTCCGTAATTGATAACGGAATCGGCAGTGGAAATATAGCGGGTGGAAAGTAATTCAATTTTTTCAGTAGAGTAGGTAGCCAACAACTTCTCCGAAAGCTTCTGAGCTGTGGAGAAATGAAACGGAAGTAAAAATATGGATGCAATTAGTAACTGTTTCTGCACGGGCTTAAGATTTATTTCGTCTGAAATGTTTGACTATTTGCAAAGATATATTTTTTTGACACATAAAAAAGAACTTCTTTTTCCTTTTTAAAGAAAATAAAAACTTCTTTTGAGAAACGCCTTAAAATTTAAGGAGTACGGTTGTGTTGTTAACGTTTAATTCCACATTTTTTCCGAGTATCAAAGGCCAGTTATCGTCGACGTGTCCGGATGGAAAATTGAAACAAACCGGATATTCGTATCCCTGAACAGCATCGGAAATTATCTCGGCAATGCTTTGGTTCATCAACGGATCTTCGTCGCAATCGGAGAATTGGCCTACAATTAATCCTGAAATCTGCGATAACACGCCACTGAAACGAAGATTTTGCATCATTCTGTCGATATGATACGGTTTTTCAGCAATGTCTTCGATAAACAGAATGTTGCCTTTATACGGCAAATCGAACTTACTTCCGCGCAAACCCATTAAAACGGAAAGATTGCCACCGATGAGTTTTCCGGTTATTTTCCCCGCTCTGTTGAACGAATTATTCTCGATGATATATTCAGGTAGTTTCCCGGTCAGCATGTTTTTCAGTTGTAGTACAGGTTGCGAATTTTCGGGTAACTCGGTCAAATGTTTGGCCATGATTCCATGAATAGACGCGACTCCCAGATTGGTGAGAACATTGTGCAAAATGGTTATATCGCTGAATCCGATCAGCCATTTCGGGTTTTTCAGAAATTCGGTAAAATCCAGTTTGTCAACAATTTGTGCCAGACCATATCCACCGCGGCTGCAAAGGATCGCTTTCACATCACGATCATCAAATGCTTTTTGAAGGTCGGTAGCTCGCTGTTCTTTTGTTCCGGCAAACCGCCCGTATTGCGAACGCGTAAAATCACCTTCGGTTACCTGAAATCCCCATTGTTGCAATGTTTTTTTTGCACCTTCGATAAATTCTGGCTGTATAATTCCTGATGGTGAAACAATGCGGATTTGGTCGTTGGGTTGTAAATATGGAGGAGTCATGATTTTTAGTTATGAGATATGAGTTATAAGTTATGAGTTTTTAGAAGAATTCATATTCGCTTTTGTCGTGAGAATAGAACTTCGAATCATTTTGAGTATTTCTGTTGCGTTGTCATTTATGCTTTTAAATTCTATTTCGTTTATGAAGTTTGTCTCTTTTAAAAGCTCCAGCCAGTAATTTGTTTCGGCACATTCTTTTTGAGCAATGGCGAGTTTATGTACAAAATCCATTTTACTCTCAGCGTTTTGAGCTTCTTTAATTAATGCTCCAACAGCTGTTCCACTTCTCAGAAGTTGTTTGCTCAGTACAAATTCTTTATTGTTTTCAATCAGATATTTATATAAGTTTATTAGAGTTTATATAAGTTACACCTTTTAATGGAAAATTTATTTTGAACGCAAAGTTGCCAAGTCGCTAAGCCGCTATGAAAAACTTTTAAGTTTTTCTCTTTGCGTACTTTCTTGGCAAGCCAAGCGGCATAGCCGAGCGGCGGATATTTGATGATACTAAAATTTGTATATTTTTCTTTGCGCTCTTTGCGTTTAACTATATTTTAACGACAGGTATTCTAACTTGTATAATCACTATTATTCGAACAGCAAAACTAAAACTTTTTGTTTCCAAAATACTTTTTTCAGAACTAAGAATTAAATTATTCGTTCATATTTATAATTCATCATTCATAACTCATCACTCCTAACTAGTACTTCATCCATTTCCACATTTCTTTCCAGCTTGCTTTTTTGCCGTACATCAGAATGCCGGTTCGGTAAATTTTACCGGCCATCCAGGTTGTCCCAACGAACGATGCCACTAAAATGCACAGCGATAATATGATTTGCCATACCGGAACGTCGAACGGAAGTCGCACCATCATTACGATGGGTGAGGTGAATGGAATCATGGAGCACCAGAAAGCCAGCGGTCCATCTGGATTTTGTGCGCTGTATATGGCAGCATAAATGGCAAAAATAATGGGCAATGTGAGCGGAAGTGAGAATTGTTGCGTGTCGGTTTCGCTATCGACAGCCGAACCCACTGCCGCAAACAGAGAAGCGTACAACAGATATCCGCAAAGGAAATAAACCACAAAGAGGATGATAATCTGCACAAAATCGAATCCGTTCAGCATGGAGAATACCTGTTGAATTTCGTTCGGGTTTTGTGCCATTGGCGAAGCCTGCATTCCCATTTGGTTGGCTTGTTGCAATGCTTCTATGTCTACATTGCCACCTAAAAAACTACTTGCCACGGTAAATATAGCCAGCGTGAGAATGATCCACATAAAAAATTGAGTAAGCCCAACCATAGCGATACCGATAATTTTTCCCATCATCAGCTCGAACGGTTTTACCGACGAAATCATCACTTCCACAATACGGCTTGTTTTTTCCTGAACCACACCGCTCATTACCTGTGCGCCATAAATCACGATAAACATGTAAATTACAAAAGCGGAAATCATCCCAATAACCAAAGCCAATTCGGCCGATCCTTCTTTGTCTTCGCCATCGGTTCCCCATTTTATGGTAGGAATATTAATATCCGTTTTGGATTTTTCCACCATTTCTTTTAAATCAGTAATGTTATACGAAGCCAGTTTTTGTTGTTCTACATATTTGCTCAAAAGTCCTGAAATATAATTTTTTAGTTCCAGATTTACCTGTTTTTCAGAATAAAGCGAAGCTGCATTCGGGTTTTTAGCCAAATCGTCGGTGATCAGGAGCAAAGCCGTAAATTCATTTTCGTCTTTCCCTTCGTTCTCCTTTTTTACTTCTTCGGCCGGTTTGTCTACAAAATCGAAAACGTAAGTTTCATTGTTTTTAAGTACTTGCGAATAACTGTTGGTGCGGTCGATAACCACGATGTGATTTATTTTTGAATCTTTCAGATTCGACAGCCAAAGCGGTATCGCAATCATGGCTGCGAATAGGAGAGGAGTGAGGAAAGTAAGGATAATGAATGATTTTTTCATTACCCGGGTGGTGTATTCCCGTTTTATTATCAAATTTATTTTACTCATGAAAAATAATTGTAAATAATTAATTGTTAATGATAAATGTAAGATTAATTTGCAATATTCGTTTTTACCGTTTTGATAATGGTGGTAATCAATTTGATAATTTCAACTGCATCTGTGTTCAGACTTTCAAACTGACTTTTGCAGATATAATCTGTTGCGCAAAGTAATTCCAACCAGTAAAGTGTTTCATTTATTTCTTTTTGGGCGATTGACATTTTGTGTTTGAAATCAGTTGGCGACTCGGCGTGTTCTGCTTCCCGAACATTTGCTCCCACGCTGGTTCCGGAGCGTAAAATTTGTTTTGATAAAACAAATTCTTTTTTCTCTTCGCATAAATATTTATAGAGTTTGATGATTCTGATCGAAAAAAGAAAGCTTTTATCTTTAATAATATTTTCTTTCATAATTAACCATTTATCATTAACCATTAATAATTATTTTCTCACTGTTTCAATGAAAATCTCGTTCATGCTGGGGAGTAACTCATCAAAGCTTATAATCTCAGTTTGTTGGATGATATCGTTTAACAAAGTGTTGTTTGCAACAGTGCTCAGCTTTTTGAGAGTGCTCTCAACAGCACCATTTTTAATATTTTCACTCAACAATTCGAAATTGGGACTAGCAGAAATGGACGAAGAAGTCACTAACTTGTAAGTTTTGGTAGCAAATGAATTTTTGATTTCACTCACTTTTCCCTGGAGCACTATTTTTGATTGATTCACCAACGAAATGTTTTCGCAAAGTTCTTCTACCGACTCCATATTATGCGTGGAGAAAATGATGGTAGCACCTTTGTCTCTCAATCCAAGGATTTCGCGTTTAAGCAAGTCGGCATTAACGGGATCGAATCCACTGAACGGCTCATCGAATATCAACAGTTTAGGCTCGTGCAGAATGGTGGTGATAAACTGCACTTTTTGCGCCATTCCTTTAGAGAGTTCTTCCACTTTTTTGTCCCACCACGACTGGATTTCAAATTTTTCGAACCAATATTTCAGTGCTTTCAGTGCGTCGGCTCTTTTCATTCCTTTGAGTTGTGCAAGGTAAAGAGCCAGTTCACCGGTTTTCATTTTTTTATACAAGCCTCTTTCCTCGGGCAAATAACCGATAAGCTCAATATCTTTGGGTGAAATTGGCTTTCCGTTCAGACGTACTTCGCCACTGTCGGGAGCAGTTATGCAGTTTATAATTCGGATCAGAGTGGTTTTTCCGGCGCCGTTTGGACCAAGCAAACCGTATACCGAGTTTTCAGGGACACTCAGACTTACTCCGGCAAGTGCCAAATGCCCTGCATATTGTTTTACTACGTTTTCTACTTCTAAAAGCATTTTGATGTGATAATGTGATGATGAGTTGATGTGTTGATATTTTGATGTGATGATGTGATGATGTGCTGATTATAAGAATTGTTTGCGTTTCATTGTCGATATAATTGTTGAAAGTAATTTCTTAATACTGATTAATTTGGTAATTAAAGTCGGATCAAATGGATAATTCGGTGATTGTTGACATAATAACAACCAATATTCTGTTTCGTCGGCTTCTTTTGCTGCAATTTTTAATTTATGAATAAAATCCGCTTCGCTTTCTGAGTTTTGAGATTCTCTTATATTTGCTCCGACAATAGTGTGTTATATTTATAGTTAAATTATTGAAAATCAATTAATTATCTTGTTTTAAAATTTGGTTAACTCCATGAAAATCAGTATCTTTATAGATTATACCACTAATTTATAAAGTATGATTTTCACAGAAGTTAACAC
>QKGU01000014.1 GCA_003250325.1 Paludibacter sp. | reverse complement strand
CACAATGCGTTTCTGTTAAACCGATTTATTGAGACTTTCGGTATAAAACCTAAAACCCTAAAAAGTCACCACCATGTCAAAGAACTACTGTATTTCGGCACGAAAGCCGCTTAATTATTATATTTTTCTAACGGACTATTGCTCCGATTGATGTTCCTGATTTTAATAATTGTCTGGCAATAACATATTTCTTGTGTTCTTCGAGCAACTCTGTAAACTGAATAATGTCAATAGCAAATTCAAAACTCAATTCCAAAATTTCGTTTCTCTTTTCCATAAACAATTATTTAAAATGTTTTAATCAATAAATTATCACATTAACCCAGCAGCTCATCATCACATCATCACATCAAAATATCATCACATCAATCAAATTTTTCCTTCGTCCGCAAAGCTGAAATACAGCCCTTTTGCAATAATGATATGATCGAGAAACGATATTCCAATAGCTTCACAGCCCGATTTAATTCGTTTAGTGATGATCTCGTCTTCGTGACTTGGTCGGTTCTGTCCCGAAGGATGATTGTGTGCAACGGCAATAGCTTGTGCCGACTTTTCCAATGCCATTTTCAAAATCATAGGAATGTCAACCACCGTTTGGCGACTTCCCCCCTGCGTAAGTCGATTGATTTCAATCACTTTATTGGCTCCGTTCAATAGCGCAATCCAAAACTCCTCGTGTGGTAAATCCACAAGTTGCGATTCGAACAGCATGAAAAGATCGATGCTGGAGCCTATTTTTTTTCGCTCAAGAATTTCGTTTGTTTTTCGGCGTTTACCCAGTTCCAAGGCGGCCATAATGGTAATGGCTTTTGCTTTGCCAATTCCTTTGAAACGTTTGCAAAGATCGTTGACTGAAAGCCGCGCCAGTTCGTTTATATTGTCGCCACATTCGCGCATAATCCTACGTGCCAGTTCCACCGCCGATTCGTTTTTGTTACCACTGGCAATCAGAATGGCCAATAGCTCTGCATCCGAAAGGCTTTGCGCTCCTTTCATCATCATTTTTTCGCGCGGACGGTCATCTTCCGCCCATTCACGAATAGTCAATCTTTTATCGTCGGTCAACATGCCTCAAAAATACAAAAACTTTTTGGTTAATAATATAACGATGTAGTATAGAGCTGAATTTCAATAAAAAAACTGTTCCGATAAAAAAACGAAACAGCTTTATATTTTTTGTAGATGGTACAAAGATCTATTCTCGGTATTTTCGTTGGTTTCTTTCGAAAAATTCCCGTTCGGCATTTTTCTTAATTTCGGCATTTCGCTGTTTCTCCCACCGTACGGCAGCTTCTTTGTAAATGTCTCTTTTTCCTTCTTCTTTTTTCCCTTGCGATTTCATTCCTCCTAATATTATGGCTAATAGTCCCAACGCAATTACCAAAATAGCAATCACAATAAATGTCCATGATAAAATAAATGCCGCGCAAGCAGTAGTAAGAGAGCTTATAACCACCAGGACGAACCGTAGGATTCCATCTGTAAATCCATATTTTACAATTCCGCTGATAAGATTATAAATAAAGGAAATAGCGAGTAGATAAGCTATAATTGTTATTCCCCAGTCGATTGGACCTTTTCCCAAAGGCAGGAATGAAATATTAGTAATGGCAATAATACTGGGAATGTAGTAAAAAAACATGATAACACTCACAATGGCCATCATTATGCCAACGAGCAAAGGCAGTAGATTTACTGCCGACTCGTCGTTGCCTAGATGTTTAATTGCTATTTTCTTTTCGAAAGGGAAGCTAACACTGACAATCAGAATGAACGCCAAAAGAGGAAATCCGATTAATGCAATCCAAAATGTAGCTTTCTTAATCGTCAGGACATCGAGCAAAAAATGGTCGATAGCCTGTTGCGTTTTATTTCCTTCAAATACATTTACTCTGTAATGAATTTGCCGGGCTTCCAAATTGGATAAAAAGACAAATTTTGCTGCCGCTGAATCCGAAATCTGGAGCCATTTCCCCTGTACTTCTCCTCGAATTGTGTCGTTTCGATGTAATTTGGAGATGATTCCTGCTTTTAGGGAAGGTTCACTTCTCACGTTGGCAGTTTTCGAATTAACAACATAAACCGTTTCGGTTATCGTTTTTTCACGTTCGATACACGACGCGAGTAGAGTAATCATTATACTCAACAAAAATATTTTTTTCATAAGGGGACTGGTTAACTATTGATAAGTAGCTTTTCAATTCCCAAAGATAAAAAATAGTCTTTTTATCAGCAAATTACTCCAGATAAATCTTTTGGAAGCAGAATTAATCGATGTCTTTTACCTTAAGTGGATTGTACGAAATTCCGTTGTCGTAAACATCGGTTTCTTCGTGTTTCTTCACCCATTTTACCAGAAAATTGGTCAATGGCAAAGCAATAATTTCGTAACCCGTTTTCATGGCAGTTTGAGTCAGAATAAGCATGACTAATGCTTTTGCTGGAATGATTCCTGAAAATGCAAGCGTAAAAAAGACAATGGAATCGGCTCCTTCTCCAACAATCGTGGAAACGATAGCACGAATGGAGAATCCACGTCCGCGTTGCATGATTTTCATCTTGCTCATTACGAAAGCATTCAGGAATGCTCCGAAAAGGAAAGCGGCAAAACTGGCGGCAACAATTCGTTCGGTATTTCCTAATACCATCTCGAAAGCAGATTGATGTTCGGGCGTAAAATTAGCCGAACCCGGCGCCCAAATGCTTAACCGGAAAATAATTACAGCCAAAAAATTCATTAAAAAGCCATTCCAGATAATCAAACGAACTTTCCGATATCCCCAAACTTCGGCAATAAGATCGTTTATAATGTACGAAACCGGGAAAATGAGCAATCCGGCAGTGGCTTCAATCGGGCCGATTAGAATTAATTTTTGCTCAACAATGTTGGATACGATAAGGCATACTGTAAAAAGCAGCCCACTCACCATAAAGGCGACAGAAACTTGTTTTTTCATTTTTTCTTGTTTTTTACGTGGTGTTCAAGCACACGTTTTTGCATCGTGCAAAAAGCGACTGCAAAGATAGATGAAAAAATTTGAAATAAAACAGGTGCGTAATTCTGATTATTCTTCGACTATTAAGTCGTTGATATCCTTGTAGTAATGTTTAACAAACAAGTTGGATACTTCGCGTTGAATAAATACAGGTTCATTAACATGTACATGGCTCATATTAATTTGAAGTCCAACAATACTTCCTTCATTCTCTGCGATATAACCGTAGTCATTCTGAATTCGGCATTTTTTTATCCAATCTAAAATTTTTGCCGGATCGTAAACATTATATCGTACATAGTCAATGTCTTCAATTCCGTCGCCATCGTACCACGAGGTTGTTTTAAGGATTGATCTGACAGATATTTTCTTATTATTATTGAATTCTCCTCCAATAATATTCATTGGAATTTTTACATCAACCTGCCATTCTTTTGATCCCGGTGGAAGAATCCCGGCAACATCCAATACGGCCATACCGAAACTCGAACATCCGGAACCTGGCCATGTTGCCCCATTATAAAGTTCGGAAGGCGAGCATTTTAGGGTCGATTTGTTTTTAAAATGATTGATAAATTTATTTACACGGTCGATAGATTGACGATTGACTTTGAAGCGGATATACCCAATCATTCCCCTTTTCGAGTAAATGCTAATGCCTTTATGAATTCTGTCCTCGGGTTCGATATGACCCTGTAATGTTGCTCCCAAAACACCGAATCCCATTCTTCTAACCAAAACAGAGCTGACTTTTTCCGTATGAAATTTACCGGACATAGCCACATATACCGGTTCAGGTTTATCCGCAGATTTGATACGGACTATGGTATGTCCGATAGTATATAAGTTTCTGGCAGTTATTGCTTTAATAAAACATTTTAAGGTTGTCTTAAACAGCACAGAAGGATTTGACCAGTCAATTTCGGCCAGCGAAGGAATAACAAAAATACTGATTTCGTTTTCAAACTCAGTTTTTTTATTGATGTCAGTTTCTATTTCCTGATTTCTGTTTATCATCTGTGCATGAGCTTGTAAAGTGTATTCGTCGACTCTTTATTTTGTCAAAATTATAAAAAAATAACAAGATTGTCATGCAGAAAGTTGTAATTCTTATAAGAACAGAGACCGCCAAAATACATGACATCGGCTTCCAACCTATAGCGGTAACACATAGAAAGAAAATTTTGGGTTTAATGGATCGTGATTCTAAACAGAATTACTCTGTCGCTTTAAATACTCTTTCCGGATAGTTTTAGCTTTTCTCGCAGATCCATGAGCCGGAAGAAACAAATGACATCCGGTTTCGAGCAATTTCCCCCAACTTTCTATCAGCGATTCAACATTGTCGGCAAAAGGAGGAAAAATAGAATCTTTGAAAATGCCAAACAGAGCATCTCCGACGATAGCAATTTCGTTATTTACAACAATGCTTATGCAGCCAGGTGAGTGTCCCGGAGTTGGTAACGGGTAAGCATTGAAACCAAATGGAACCAGATCGAATTTGTCTTCAATTACTATATCGGCTATGCAGGGTTCGAAGTCGAAAATCTGATTAATTTTCCTTCCTATTGGGCTGATTATATTACGCGTGAAAAAGTTTGTTCCTGCCGGAATAACACTTTTTCCTTTTAATAATATATCAGCTTCTGAACTATGTACAATTACTCTGGCTCCGAAAAAATCTTTTATTTTTTTCGAATTAGAAGCATGGTCGTAATGAGTATGGGTCAATATTAGAAAATCGATTTTATTTAAATGTAAAGAATCCAGACTTTTGAAAAGCAATTTCTGTTTTCGTTTGGGACTTGTATCCACGAGGATATTTTTTTTACCGTTTGTCAACAGAAAAACATTACTTCTTCCGGAAAGAATTTGAGTAATTTTTTCTCCGTTACCGGTTGCCCACGTTCTCATATTTTACAATAGTCTGAAAATAAATATATTCTTCGAAAATAAAAAACAATTCAGAACGCCTAAATTTGAATAATATTTTTAATTATCTCTCTTTTCAAAATCTTCCAGTTTCTTTTTTTTTATTCTTTTGAATATGAGATAAATAATTGCCAATATAGCTGCTATTGTACCGATAGCATAAATCCCAATTATTAATAATCCAACTGTACTCATAGTTTGGTTATTTTAGTTTTACGGCGGTACCATAAACAAGAATTTCGGAAGCTCCCTGCATGATTGTCGATGAAGTGATACGAAGAGCAAGAACGGCATCAGCGCCCATTTTTTCAGCATCGGCCTTCATTCGCTGGAATGCCTGTTCTCTTGCATCGGCCTGAAGTTTGGTGTATTCTTCTACTTCGCCGCCAACAATGTTTTTTAATCCGGCAATGATGTCATTACCAATACTTCTTGCTCTTACAGTACTTCCACGAGCAATACCTAAAATCTGTTTAATTTCTTTGTTTGGAATTGTTTCTGTTGTTGTAATAATCATAGTCGTAATTATTTAAAGTTTCGATTGAATTTGTGCAAATATATTTATTTAAATGGTATTATTAAACAACCGAACTGTATTTTTATGTTGATATCAGGTCTTATATTATTATCTACTTAAATTACTATGCTCTGCTATCTGAAAGATTCAATTATTTTTTAAGAGATTGTACAATAAACGGATGTGGTTAACTGGTTATTGAATAATATTCGCGTAAAAAACATTTTCTATTGTAACGCTATTTCGGGACGAGACAACTTTAAAAAAAAAGAAAGGGCGAAGCATCAACGCTCCACCCTTCCTGTCATGAAATCTATGAGAAATTAAAAAAGATATTATTCTATGATTAAATTGTAATCCATTCGGGCCTGAATACCATTGAGTTTAGATGCATCCTGAACTTGTTTAAACATTCCATATTGTTCTCCCAATTGAGCTTTCATAAATTTGGATTCCATGTCCTTGCTTAAGCTTTTCATCAGTTTGCTTTCGAACGTTTCTTTTTCGGGATATTCGCTAACATTATATGATTTTAGTTTGGCTTTTTGCACAGCCAGCGCTACTGCATCGCTTAAATCTCCCATCTTATCCACCAACCCTATTTTCATGGCATCTTCGCCTGTCCAAACACGACCTTCGGCAACTGCTTTGATTTGTTCAGGAGTCATTTTTCTGCCATCAGCACAACGTTTTACAAACAATTCGTAACCCCGACTGACATAATTTTGCACTAACCCTCTTTCTTCAGGAGTGAACGAGCGGCTCAATGACGGAACATCGCTCATTTTATTTGTTTTTACGCCATCGAAAGTAACTCCTATTTTTTCATGGAAACCTTTGAAGTTAGGAATCACTCCGAAGATCCCTATTGAACCGGTAATGGTATTTGGTTGGGCTACAATTTTATCGGCGATACAGGAAATGTAATAACCACCAGAAGCAGCATAGTCACCCATCGAAACAATCAACGGTTTTTTCTCTTTCAACATCGACAAAGCATGCCATATTTGTTCGGAAGCGTAAGCGCTACCTCCACCTGAGTTTACGCGGAAAACAACCGATTTAACTGCAGAGTCTTTTGCTACTTCGTTTATAGTTTCTACCAAATCTTTTGCAACAATGCCATCTCCTTCTGAATCGGTAATGTCACCCACTGCATAAATTATAGCAACTTTATTTTTGTCGTATTTTGAGTTATCTTCCAGATTTCTCATCGCGTTATGGCTTACAAAAACCGGTTTGAAATCTTTTTCGGTCGATTTTGCATAAACTTTCAGAATGCCATCAATCTGGTCGGAATAAACCAACGAATCAACCAACGCATATTGTTTTGACTTTTCGGTGGGTTGAAACATCATCATTTCGTCGGCATATTTGTTCAAAGAGTCAACAGGGATATTACGTGAAGTAGAAATGTCTTTCAGAATATTACCCCAAATAGAGTTCATAAATACAGTTACCTGCAATTTGTTGGCATCACTCATTTTTGTATCAATCAGTGGTTCAACAGCCGATTTGAAGGTTCCAACTTTCACAATCTGCATTTCTATTCCAAGTTTATCCAATGTGTTTTTTATGAACATTGTTTTTGCTGCAAGTCCTTTTAATTCTACAATTCCAAGTGGATTAACCAGAATTTTATTAGCAACAGAAGCTAAATAGTAGTCTCGCTGTGTGTAGCTGTCGGCGTAAGCGACAACAAATTTTCCTGTTTTTTTGAAATCTAAAAGTGCGTCTCTTATTTCTTTGATAGAAGCAATTCCTCCCATTAAATTGCCACCTTTTAAATAGATTCCAACAATATTATCGTCGTTCTTAGCTTTTTTGATGTTAGACAAAACATCGTCAAGCCCGATTGTTTTCTCAACCTGTTGGCCTAAAGCTTCGGCAATGGCTCCAGAGAATGGGTCATCTTCCGAGCGATCAACTAAAGTTCCTTCCAGTTCCAATTCGTAAATGGAATTTGGTTTTAATACGGTTTTAGTCTCCGAAGAGCTGGCTATTGCTCCCAGAATTCCGAGTAAAATCAATATGCATAATAAAGAAGTGATAAAAATACCTGTAATGGTGGCCAGAGTGAACTTTAAGAACTGTTTCATAACTCTTTATTGTTTGGGTTTATATTTTGCTGATTACAAATACAAAGGAAAATAATATTTTTTGAATAACAAAATTTATTTATTGTTTTTCGATAAATACAAGTAAATTTTGTTGGCCTTAGATTGGTTCGAATTAAATGTAGTTTCTAATTTCCTGCATAATTGTCATTTTATCAGCTCCACCCGGTTTGCGCCAAACCATTTTTCCTTTTTTGAAAATCATAAAAGTAGGAACGGCCTGAATCTGGAGTTGTTGTGCTATGGCCTGATTTTTATCAACATCTATTTTCAACACTCTTGCTTGTCCCTGCATTTCTTTTCCTATCGATTCTACAATCGGACTCATTGCTTTACAAGGGCCACACCAGGTGGCATAAAAGTCTATAAGTACTGGCTTCTCGCCATTAATAATATCTTTGAAAGTTTCCATATAAGAATTTTTTTTTGATGAAATAAGGGAGACGGAAGTCCGTCTCCCTTATAACTCTGAGTGAACAGGAAATGTTTTTAATTAATCTCGATTTGGCGCAATGGTTTTGGTTTTGCTTCTTCTTTTTTAGGAATTCCGATTTTTAAAATTCCACTTTCATAGCTCGCAGCAATTTTATCGCTGTCGGCAGTGTCAGGCAAGCTGAACGAACGGCTAAACGATTGATAACTAAATTCACGTTTTGTGAACCGTTCACCTTCTTTGGTTTCGTTTTCCACTTTTTTTTCAGAAGACACAGTTAGAACATCATTGTTCAGTTCCAGTTTAAAATCGTTTTTGTCGAATCCCGGAATGGCTACCTCTACTTCATAGCCTTCTTTGTTTTCTTTAATATTTACCGAAGGCAATGTTGTATTTGTTTCTGAATAATTACGATTTGACCAATCAAATAATTCACGATCGAAAAAACGGTCAAACACTGATGGTACCTGGTTTGAAAATCTTACTAGTGACATAATTAATTCCTCCTATTTTTTTGAGTTAATATTGGTTTTGTTTTTCCACAATAATGCAAAGAGGATGCCAAAGGATATTTTAGGACATTTTGTCTTGCATTGTTCTTTTGGTGGTGACACATTGTCTGGTTGGGGCGTTTTTGAATGAAATAAAGCTGATACTTTTTCATGAGAGTCTTGTTTCCGGAATCGAAAACTAAATGCAGAGTAAATATGTTTAAAAATATACGGCAAAGTCTTTCTATTCAAGCATATCGAACTAATTATTCTATTTGTTATATAATTTTACTTTAACTATCTAATAAAAAAATAATATATATATTTGCCTGATATTTAAATGGATAAAATATTCACAAAATGAATTTATGATAAAAAGATTACTATCTTTTTTTGTTCTTCTTCTTTTTCAATCTGTTACAGTTTTGACTTTCGCTGTGAAGGCTTATCCGTATCCTATGCTCGTAACTCAACCAGATGGGACTCAGCTTACTATATGTTTGCACGGAGATGAATTTCAGCATCTTAGAACGACAGAAGATGGTTATGTGATAAAGAAAAATACGAAGGGTTTTTATACATATGCAAAAAAGGATAGTAAAGGAAATTTTGTAGTAAGTAATACCATAGCGAGAAATCTGAACAGAAGAAGCTTTGCGGATAGAACCTTTCTGAAAACAATTACTAAAAGTCCGTCTCTGCAAACAGTACTGAGTAGTAGCGGTACTATAGTCAGAAGCAACATATTCTCCTCTTCGTCAACATCTGTCCCTCAAAAATCGTTTCCTTTAAGCGGTACTCAGAAATCGCTGGTTATTCTTGTAAATTTCTCAGATTTAAGTTTCGTGACACCTGATCCCAAAACTGCATTCACCAATCTTCTTAATCAGGATGGTTATAGTGCAAATGGAGGTACAGGTTCGGCTCGCGATTATTTTATGTCTAACTCTTATGGGAAATTTATACCAGACTTTGTTGTAGAAGGGCCTTTTACCTTGCCTCATCCTATGGCTTATTACGGAGTAAATGATGTCGCCGGAAATGATTCTTTGGCTGATCAGATGGTGGTTGATGCTTGTGCAGCAGCAAATTCTACGGTTGACTTCACTCAGTACGACACGGATTATAATGGTAGAATAGATAATGTGTTTATTTATTATGCCGGATATAACGAAGCGGAATATGGATCGGAAAATAGTATTTGGCCACATAGAGGATTTGTTATTCAATCCAGTTCTATACCTAATGTAAAGTTTGATGGGAAAAGAGTCTATGACTATGCCTGTACCTCAGAACTGAAGGGAAATTCAGGAAGTAATATGTGTGGTATTGGAACCTTCACACATGAATTTGGACATGTTTTAGGGTTGGCGGATTATTATCATACATCTGAGTCGAGCAAAGCTACTCTCAATTTTTGGAGTATTATGGATGCTGGATCATACAGCAATGCAGGGCGGACACCTCCATTGTACTCCGCGTATGACAGATTTTATTTGGGATGGCTCACGCCTCAAGAAATTAGTTCCGGCACTGATGTGACTCTTGAACCACTTTATCAGGGGAAAACTGAACCGGCGAGTACTGCTCATCAATCTTACCTCCTTTCTGCTACTACGCATAACTTGAATGGTAAAACTCCTGACCCAAGTGAATTTTTTATTCTTGAATATCGAAAAAAGACCGGATGGGATACCTATCTTCCCGCCGAAGGAATGTGTATCTGGCATATTGACTACAATCAAACGGCGTGGAGTTATAATGAACCAAACAATTATACCGGAATCACACAGACATTGGATAGTCATATGCGGGTTTATCTGGAATCTCCAACAGTTCTACCTGAACCTAAAACACCACCGCTGGCAGCTTTTACAACGGGGGCTTTCGCACCAACGACCTGGGCTGGTGTAAATATAAGCCGACCTATAACTGATATAAGTACTGTGGCTGGGAATATAACTTTGAAAATTATGGGAGGTACTCCTTTCCCGACTATTAAAGCTGGAGTTATTGATGCATCGCTCAAATTCCCGGCTACGCGTTTAGGTAGAGTTAATACAAAACTGATTAATATAAAAACAAACTTCCTGGTTGGTGATTTATCATTAGTACTTACCGGAGTTGATGCGGCTTTGTTTAATGTTTCTGCCGGAGCAATAACAAAAGATAATGCAAATGCCACTTCTGGTTATAATATTTCAATAACTTTCAATCCCACCACCATTGGAAATCATAATGCGACATTAACCATTTCCGGTGGCGGACTTACTCCTTCGAAAGTGATTGAATTGAGCGGCGAAGGAATTTAATTTTCAATGAAAGAATTGACTTACTGAATCAATTCTTTCATGATGAGAGTCATGAGCGGTTGAACGGAGTTTCCGATTTGCTGCACTTCTTCATGAGTAACTTCCACAATTTTTCCGGGTACACCCAAATCGGTAACAATAGAAATGCCAAAGCATTTAATGCCTGCATGATTGGCCACAATAACTTCAGGAACGGTACTCATTCCAACTGCATCGGCTCCAATGGTGCGGAAATAACGGTATTCTGCCGGGGTTTCGAATGTAGGGCCGGTTGTTCCAACGTAAACACCTTCGACCACTTTGATGTTATTTTCTTTTGCAATCTGTTTGGCCTTTGCAATCAATTCTTTGGAATATGCTTCGCTCATGTCCGGGAAACGGGTTCCCAGCTCGTTGAAATTTTTTCCACGAAGAGGATGTTCAGGAAATAAGTTGATATGATCGGTAATAATCATTAAATCTCCAATTTCAAAATCAGGATTTACACCGCCCGAAGCATTTGAAACCAATAATTTTTCAATTCCCAATGCTTTCATTACCCGTACAGGAAAAGTCACGGCTTTCATGTCGTACCCTTCGTAATAATGGAAACGTCCCTGCATGGCTAGAACATCCACGTTCCCTAGTTTTCCGATAATCAATTTTCCACTGTGACCTTCAACAGTGGAAACAGGAAAGTTTGGAATTATCTCGTAGGGAATTTCTATCTTGTCTGTAATCTGTGTCACTAAATTACCCAATCCGGTTCCTAGTATGATTCCCGTCTTAGGCCTCGTTGGGATTTTTGATAACAAAAAATCAGCGGTTTCTTGAATTTTCGATAACATAGTGGTTAATTTTTTGGATAAATATTTCTTCCTGATTATTTAGTATTTTAATTTCTATGGGTAAAGCAAATGTTATTGCTTTCAAATTCTCAGGGAAAATGGGATTAGACATCAATCTGGCTGCATCTTTTTCGGTGACCAGAAGAATCTTATCTGGCGATGAAAAAGTGTCCAACACCTTGCTGATCTGATTGAAATCGGCTGATTGGAAAGTGTGATGGTCGGGGAAAGTAAGTGTTTTCAGATTTTCGGTGTAATTCGACAAATATTCGGCAATCGGTTCCGGTGAAACTATACCCGTGACCAACAACACCGGAATGTTATTCTCCTTTATTTTTTCGATGGTAATACATCTCATTGTTGATTCCGGAAAAACAGGCCTGATTTGTTTGTAAACAGGACAAGAGAAAAATACCGATTGATGTGCTTCCGGTTTAAGCTCAGTTTCTATTAAGCGGATATCGATGGGTTTGATATCTTCCGGACATTTTGTTACAACTATCATATCGGCACGGCGACTTCCCCTTTTGGGTTCGCGCAACCGACCGACCGGCATAAGATGATCGTGGTAATAAAGTCGATTGTAATCTGTGAGAATAATTGAAAAACCGGGTCGAATATGCCTGTGCTGAAAAGCATCATCAAGTACCACCAATTGCAGATCCGGTTGCAGATCCAATAGTTTTTTTACACCATGCACTCTTTTCTCGTCTACGGCTACAGTTACTTCCGGAAATTTCAAATGCATTTGATACGGCTCGTCTCCAATAATCCGGCTGGTTGAGTTTTCATCTGCCAGTTTAAATCCTTTTGTTTTGCGTTTGTATCCACGACTCAGAACAGCAGTTTTGAATTGTTCTTGAAAAAGTGAAAGAAGAAATTCGGTATGAGGAGTTTTTCCTGTTCCACCTACTGACAGGTTCCCAATGCAAATTATGGGAATGTCAAACGATTTGGATGGAATTATTTCTTTGTCGAACAGCCAGTTTCGAACAAATACGATTAATCCATAAACAAGAGATATGGGATATAGAATAATATTTAAAACACTTTTCATCAATTGTATAAATAGTTACAAGAATTTAGTTCTAAGTTACAAGTCATATTATCAGAGTACTATATCCGAAAAATATAACAATAATTATTTTCTGTCACTTATTTCTTTGAAAATTGAAGAAAAACAAAGATACAATTTTTTGTATAAAAATGAGTGTTTCTTAATTTTGATTTTTCAGGGAACGGGATCGTAACCGCTTCCTCCCCATGGATGGCAGCTGCTAATACGTTTTATCGACAGCCAGCCTCCTTTTATTATTCCGTGTCTTTTTACGGCCTGAATTGTATATTCGGAGCACGTGGGAGTGTACCTGCAGCGGGGTGGGATAAGAGGCGAAATACTGTAACGGTAAAAATACACCGGAAGAAGTACTATGAATTCGAGTATTTTTTTCATTTCGTTTTTTGAAGTTTACAAAGACCAATATGTTTAACCGATTGGGCTTTCCGTTTGTTCAACTTTCTCCATAATCCTCTGAAGCCCCGTTTTCATTTTTGCCTGAATTGTTTCGAAATCCATTTCTTCGTCAGAAACATAATTGAACGCTATGTGAACCTGTAGATTTCTGCTATTTAGAGCCTCGGAAAGTGGTAATTTATTGAGCCTGTATGCCTCGCGCATCAATCGCTTTAAGCGGTTTCGTTTTACGGCTCGTTTAAACCGTTTTTTGGGGACATTCACCATAACACTTGCGTTTACGGCATCTATTTTAGGTTCGATACTGTAAACTATTCGTAAAGGATAAACGATAAAAGCTTTGCCTTCGTTGAATAATTTGCCTATGCGTATCTCGCCACACAAATGTTCTTTTTTGGGGAATGTGTTTCTTGTGGTCATTCAGTTATAAAAATAAACTATCCCAAAAGTAAGGAAAAACTTCGATACTTTTGGGACAGGAATTTTTTTCGAAAGCAATTTATTTTTTCGCTTTTTTGTTGTTTTCTTTTAGGAAGTTTTCGAGAGCCATCGTCATTGATGGAACTCCCGGAACCGGTGCCTCGATGTCAAGTCTTAATCCTGCATCGCGCACAGCCTGAGCTGTAGAAGCTCCAAAGCAACCGATTTGGATTTCGCCTTGTTCGAAATTCGGAAAATTCTTCAACAAGGAATTGATTCCCTGAGGACTGAAAAACAATAGAAGGTCATAGTTGAACTCTTCATTCGGACCAAAGTCATTACTTACGGTTTTGTACATAATGGCTTTGACAAATCTGATTTTTGAGTTTTCCAACAGCGACATAGTCTCTTCATTCTGAACATCTGAGGTGATCAACAGATATTTTTCGTCCAGATGTTTATTCATTATCGTTACCAAGTCCGACATTTTACCGGTTGCACCATAAAATACCTTACGTTTACGATAGTGGATATAACGTTGTAAGTACAAAGCAACTGATTCGGAAACACAGAAATACTTCATTGTTTCGGGAATAGTTACGCGTAGTTCTTCACACAATCTGAAGAAATGGTCAATTCCGTGACGCGCGTTAAAAATGATAGCAGAATAATCCAATATGGATATACGCTGAGTTCTGAATTCTTTCGCAAAAATAGGTTCCACCTTAATAAATGGCCTAAAATCGATCTTGACATTGTATTTTTCACTAATGTCAAAATAAGGTGATTTTTCTGTGGTAGGTCGTGGTTGCGATACAAGTATTTTTTTTATCTTCAAAGCAATAAAGTTTTAGATATAAAACAATCTATATTATTAATTTATACACCTGAAACAAAATAAATAGGGGCAAAATTTCGAGGGTGCAAAGATACAACATTATGTAAAAAGATGCTACAACTTTATGCATAAAAATTTGAAATAGTTTTATTATGGCTAAAATGATAGCCAAAATGCATAAAATTAACGCAATTATATTGATGATATTTACAAACTGTGCTGAAACATAAATTCTTAATGTCAATACAGGAAATAATGAGATTCCCAGAAATGAGATGATATTGAAATAGCTTTCTTTGGCGTGTTTCAGACTTGAATTATCAAGAAAAACATAGCCGATAAGATCGAATATCAAAGATTTTATAATTAAAAATAACGCTGTAGTGGCATAGAACAAAAAATATCCGGTGATATAAAATCCTTCATTATAATTTATAACGAGGTAAGCGTAAAAACTCAAGACCCCTATAGAAAATATGATAATCAGGATTTTAAATCTGAAATCATTCACAGTCGCCTTGCTAAAAATGCTCGACCGTTCTTTAACCTGAAAGAACGTTTTTATAGAGTCAATGAGCAAATTTGCAGAGCGGGAAATAGAGAAAGTCATTATCGCAAAAAGCAGAAGTAAAATGCCAAAAACCCAACTTTCGGTTTGCGGGAAAGAAGGATGAGGAATGCCTAAATGTCCGCTTGGAATACTGACAAGAGCATTTATTGAGTCAGCAGTTCTAATCGAGTCAACTTTTGCCAGCGAATCTATTCTGGCCAGCGAATCCGCTATCTCTGGCCAGCGAATCCGCTATCAAAACGGAGCTTGAATCGTTTAAAACCTGTATCGTATCCTGCTGAATCATATCTTATCAAATGGCTGCAAATTTTCTGACACTTTCGTCCCAAATTTTGGCTTTTTCCATTGCCGGTATTACATCGTGAGGATGGTTGACAACCTGCCATATTTCGCGGTGCTGCTCGCGCATAAAATTTTCATCAATGGCGCGGTGAAGCATTGCGATCAGGGAATCGAAATATCCATCCAGATTGACAATAATTATTGGTTTGGAGTAAATACCCAACTGTTTCCATGTAATTACTTCGAGCAATTCTTCCAGCGTTCCACAACCTCCCGGAAGTGCCACAGCGGCGTCAGCCATTGCAGCCATTTTTTCTTTGCGTTCGTGCATAGTTTCCGTCATAATCAATTCAGACAAGCCGGTGTGATTCCATTCCTGCTCGCACATGAATCCGGGAATTATTCCTGTGATTTTCCCTCCGGTTTCGAGCATGCTATCGGCCAATTGTCCCATTAGTCCAATGGAACCTCCACCGTAAACCACCGATAGTCCGGCTTCTGTAAACGATTTGGCAAGTTGCTTGGTCGCTTCGAAATAGGCTGGTTTTACTTTCGAGCTGGAAGCGCAATACACGCAAACGGTTTTTATTTTATTTTCTGTCAAATTATCCCTGTATTAACTGAATTTGAATGCAAAAATACGGTTTTCTTTCCGTATTTTTGAGCATAATTTTAAAAAATAGACTGAAAATGATATTGGTAACGGGAGC
>QKGU01000139.1 GCA_003250325.1 Paludibacter sp. | reverse complement strand
TGGAATTCCTGTTCAGTCATTTGATAAATATCCAACTTTTGTGGATGGGGTGAATTATGTTAGGAAATACAACGAAGCTGGAACTGGATCAGGGATTACGACAGATAAGCATTGGATTCAATTACTGACCGGAGCAACCTTGACTCCTTTTACCGGTTATGAAGTTACGCAAATGTCTGGAAAAACATATTCGTTTAGTGGAAATTTAGTGAACGAAGATTATGAATCGGGTCAGTTGCCATATACTCCTACGGGGCAATATCCGGGTCAACATCTTATTGGAAATCCATATACAGCAGCAATTAATATAAGTGGTTTGGTTTTTGGGACTTCAGATTCGACAGTTATTGAGAATTCCATCTATTTATATAATACAGGTTCGTATGACGATTGGACGAATGCTGGTTCCGGAACTTCTTCGTCAGGAGAAAGTTCGATACCCGGTTTATATATTGTAGTGCCTAAATCTGCCGCAGGAACTAATGGTTTGCCATCTCAAATTCCTTCAATGCAAGCTTTTCTTATAAGAGTATTGAAAAATGATTCTTTAGCAACGCTTTCTATTCCTTATAGTTCGGTGGGTACAATGACTAAAAATACATCTATGCAGCGAGTAGCTCCTGTAGGAAAGATTAGTACCCGTATTGATGTTCAGGGTTCAAATTATACTGATAAGTTATGGCTTATCTCTGAAGAAACATGTTCGCACGGATACGATAATGGCTGGGATGGGTATAAATTGTTTGGAACTACTTTAGCTCCGCAGATTTATGCACATGAGCCTGATGGAGATTTTCAGGTAAGTACAGTAGATGATTTGAATAATACAGTAATTGGATTTGTTGCTGGAAGTGATAATGAATATACAATGACATTTTCTCATGAGAATTTAAGTTTGAAATATTCTGCTTTATATCTTGTCGATTTACAGGAAGGGCGCACTGTAGATATTTCAGAAAACGGATCGCGATATACATTTAGTGCAACGAATACTGAACCTGAAGTCAGATTTAAAATTATGACGAGTCCGGATGTTTCAACTGGTCAAGGTGAGATTTTATCTGGCTTAAAAATGTATAGTGAGGGGAAGAAAATCGTTGTAAATAATCAAACAGATTACGAGGGAAAAATTAAAGTTCTTGATGTTTCAGGACAATTGGTTTTGATTAAAAGTTTTGGTGTAAACAAGAGATTTGATTTTGGTACTCAGTTGACTGCAGGGGTTTATTTTTTAGTTGCTGAAACTTCTAATGGTAAGGTTGCGACTAGAGTTATTATTCAGTAAATTTCCGGATGCAGTATTGGTAAATAACATGTATTTTTATTCATTTTACTACAGAAATACTTTAGTAATGTATAGAAAAAATACTAAATTTCATTATATTTTAATGTTTTAAGTGTTAAAAAATAGGGTTTATCAAAGAAATTGTAGTTAATACATGTTAATTTTCAAAATGTTTAAATGTAAAATCTATCATTGTTTCTACTAAATAAAATTGATATTTTGATTCGTTAAGTGGCATAATATTTAATTAATGTAGTGATTTTTGCTACAAATACAAAATGATTTAAATTTAGTTGGTTTTCAGTTAGTTATTGTTAATAATTTGAATGTGAATTTATTGGTTAATTATTTGATAAGGTGGAGTATTGGTGTCTTTTTTGAAATGTTGATAGCCGATTAATTGATAGATTGTAGTAATTATTGTATGTAATTAACAAATAATACTACAGTTTTTTATTGTTCAATAATATAAGTTCTTTTTATTAATTTTGGGTTGTCAATTTAAAAGCCTCTTGATGGCATTTTTGAATTGATTTTTATTTGAATCTAAACCTAAATGAATAAACAGGAGCAAACAGTCTTGATATGGATCATAATCGCTGCAAGTGTAGTGCTGTTGTTACTGTATTCGCCATGGGGAAGTCCGGATATTTATACTAAAAAAGTTTATTTTGCCGAAAATCAAGGTGTTAATTTCGGTAAAATAAATATTAGCAAATCGAACTTTACTGTTGGATGTTTGAAATCCGGACTAAGTAGTATCAAAGCAAGTGTGTCTTCGTTAAAAGTGATAAAGAATTCTCCAAAATCTTTTGATAACAACTACTCGAATGCTGCAACCGAAATCAAGGTTGATGATAATTATTCTAAACGAAAAAATGAAAATAAGGCTTATGTTATTCCTCGGAATAACTCAGTTGCTAAGAAGGTAGGTCTGGTTACGTATAATAAAACCTCAGGTTCCCGAAAAAAAGGCTACAAAACTGGCTTTCAAAATGAATCAAGCCATAACGTTGCTTCTTCCTCTGGCGGAATAGGAGCAAGTGATGGTTTTAGTATGAATAATGGCATAGTATCTTCTGTTAAAATCAATTCTGGCCAGATAAGTACTGCCAGTATAAACTCATTGAATGTTGACCTGACAGTATTTAATGATTCTACAACCATGATGGGAATAGATTCTCCACAGAGATCGATTTCTAATCCGGGAGATGAACCAATTCCAGAGCCTATACCAGTTGGAGATGGTTGGATAATTTTGCTTGCTTTAGCAGTAGTGTATATCTTTATAAAAAAGAGAGTTTTTTGTTCACTATTATTAAATGTCAATTCCAAGATTTAATATAGATTTTCTAATTGTTTTTTTTGTAACGCTATTTCAGGACGAGACAAAGTTGATATAAAAAAGGGAATTGAACATTGTTCAATTCCCTTTTTTATATCAACTTTTCGGGCTTATGCTTAATTCAATTTTGCAAGTGCTTCCTTAATCCAGCCAAATGCTTTTACAAGGTTTTCATCTGAAGTTGCATACGACATGCGGATACAATCCGGAGCACCAAAAGCTCCACCACCAACACAGGCAACGTGTCCTTCTTCCAAAAGATACATAGCCAAATCGCCGGAGTTGCTAATTGTTTTACCGTTGAATGCTTTTCCGTAGAATGAACTGCAATCAGGGAAAATATAGAAAGCTCCCTGTGGATCGTTTACTTTTAATCCCGGAATCTGACGAGCCAAATCAACTACTAATTTTTTGCGACGTTCGAAAGCAACTCGCATTGTTTCTACGCAAGTCTGATCGCCGGTATAAGCTGCTTCTGCTGCTTTTTGAGTAACTGAACATGGGCCTGA